>JAVRPF010000284.1:0-12967 GCA_032162385.1 Mycobacterium sp. | reverse complement strand
TGGCGGCATCGGGCTGCGCGGAGTTGACCTTGATGCCGTACTTGTCGCCGAACGCCTTGATGATGGCGCTGTAGTTGGCCCAGTCCGGCGGCAGGGCGATCACGTTGAGCTCGCCCTCCTTCTTGGCCGCCGCGACCAACTTGTCGATTCCGCCGAAGTCGCCGGCCGAGGTGGCCTCGCCCGCCTTGACACCCGAGTCGGTGGTCTCGCCGCCGCTGTCCTTCTCCGGCGGCGCGCACGCGACGAGCGCGCCCGCGACGAGGAGGATTACGGCACCGGCGGCTGCGAGCCGAGAATTCTTCATTGGCGAACTTTCTTATGGGCGCAAGGCGCGGCGGTGGCGTCGAGGTGACATCAACATGACCGGGCCAGGTCGCGGGGGTGAAAGAAACCGACGTCGCGTGACCTTACCCGCGCGCTCGCCACACCGCGGCGCGTTCGCGGCAGACCACCGGCCCGCCGCCGCCACGCCAAGTCAATTTGCGCGCTACCGCACGTTTGCCCAGGTAGCCGCCTAGCATCAGGGGGTGGCGGAAAGTGGGGCCTCGGGCGACTCCGACTACACCGGGGACTATCGATTGGACGATCCGGCCGACACCGACCGGCTGGCCGTTCCGGTGCCGGAGGCACCCGCAGAACCAGAACCCGGGGTGCCCGGCGACGACTTCGACTACCTGTTCAACGACCCGGCGGACGATCGATCCGACGCCCCACCGCTCGACGGCGGCACGCCCGACGACGGCTGGGAGGGCGCCGGATGGACTGGCTGGGAGGACGCGCGACCGGTCGAGCTCGACCCCGAGTCCGTCGGCGACCAGTACGTGGACCAGGACGAGAACCTGTACGAGGACCAGTACGTCGACCCTGATGACGACCGTTTCGACGCCTTCAACGCGAACACGTGGCATTTCAAGGCCCCGCCCACACCGTGGTACCGGACTCGACAGGCCCTGATCGCGCTGGCCGCGGCTGCGGCGGCGCTCATCGCACTCGTCGTGTCCGTCGTTCTGCTCGCCTTCCGCGGCCCGTCGAACACCGACGAGACCCCCACCACCGACACGTCGTCCACCTTGACCACGGCCGCGAGCACCCCGGAGACCACCAGCGCACTGCCGCCCCCGCCGCCCCCGCCCCCGCCGCCCCCGCCGCCGCCGCCGCCCCCGCCGGAGACGTCGGCATCATCGATCGCCCCGCCGCCGGTGTACAACCGACCGCGAGGTGAACCGCGGCAGACCAAGCAACCGGAGATCGGCGTCACCCGCACGCCGGTCACCCGCTCGCAGATCAGCGTTGCCCCGCAACCCCGCTCGGGCTCGCAGCGCCGATGACCGGTTTCGACGCCGCCGGGTCTTTCGCCGCCGCCGGCGTGGCCGTGCTCGCCACGGCCGGTTCGGACTCTGTTCCCCACGTCGTGCCGGTGGTGTTCGCGGTCAGCGGCGGATCGGATGGCGCCACGCTCTATACCGCCGTCGACTCCAAGCGGAAGTCCACCCAGCGGCTGCGTCGGCTGGCCAACATCGCGGCCAACCCGCGGGTGAGCCTGCTCGTCGACCACTACGACGACGACTGGACGCAGTTGTGGTGGGTGCGCGCCGACGGACTCGCCGAGATCCACGACACCGGCGAGGAAATGGCGATCGGGTACGCGTTGCTGCGCCGCAAATACCCCCAGTACGAGCGGATCGCACTGGATGGCCCGGTCGTGACCGTCGACGTGCAGCGCTGGTCGTCCTGGCAGGCTTAGCCGCGATTACTGCCATTCGTCGATCAATTTCTGCCACTGGAATTAAACCCCTGACCTGTTGGTTCAACCGATCAGACCGGTTCCAGAAAGCTCGGGACGGTCGGGGAAGCATCCGAACCGCGATACCGGCACCACGGCTCGAGAGCGGATGAAGAGGAAGAAAGAAGCAAGCAGCATGAAGAACCTTGGATTTGCCACCGTCGTCGCCAGCGGTCTGGTGGCGGCCGTCCTCGGGCTCGCAGCGCCCGCCGACGCCGCACCGAGCGGGCCTGGCAACGCGCAGGACACCATCAGCCAGCTCGAGTCGCAGGGCTTCAACGTGATCGTGAACCACGTCGGCAGCACCCCGCTGGAGCAGGCGTCCGTCGTCGCCGTCCGTCCCGGACACACCTTCAGCCGGACCGACTCCGGAAACCCCGGAGACGACCTGCTGACCACGGTCACCGACAAGACCGTCTACGTCGACGTGAAGTAACCCGCAACATCGAAGAGGGGCACCCCGACCGGGGTGCCCCTCTTTCGTGTCTCCTGACCCTTGTGCCCGTCACCGGTTTGGGTGAATGGTGGATCGATCGGGCCAGAGGGGACGTCATGGCAGACAAGACGAACACTTCCCACGGCAACGGCGCCGCCCCCACCGCGGACGGTCCGGCCGCCATCCGCAACGTGGTGCTCGTCGGACCATCCGGCGGCGGCAAGACCACCCTCGTCGAAGCACTATTGGTGGCCACCCGCGTCCTGACCCGGCCTGGATCGATCGCTGACGGCACCACGGTCTGTGACTGCGACGAGGCCGAGATCGAACAGCAGCGTTCGGTCGGCCTGGCGCTGGCGTCGCTGACGCACGACGGGGTGAAGGTCAACCTGATCGACACACCCGGCTATGCCGACTTCGTCGGCGAGTTGCGGGCGGGTCTGCGGGCGGCGGACTGCGCGTTGTTCGTGATCGCCGCCAACGAGGTCGTCGACGAGCCGACCAGATCGCTGTGGCTGGAGTGCAGCCGGGTCGGCATGCCGCGCGCGGTGGTGATCACCAAGCTCGACCACGCCCGCGCCGACTACAACGGCGCGGTGGCCGCCGCCCGGAACGCGTTCGGCGACAATGTCCTTCCGCTGTTCGTGCCCGGCGGCACCGGCGTGGTGGGGCTGCTGTCCGCCACGGGCGACGACGCGGTCGCCGAGCTGCGCAGCACCTTGATCGAGGGCATCATCGAGGAATCCGAGGACGAGACGCTAATGGAGCGCTACCTCGGTGGTGAGGACGTCGAGGCGTCCGTGCTGATCGGCGACCTCGAGAAGGCCGTCGCCAAGGGGTCGTTCTTTCCGGTACTCCCGGTGTGCAGCACCACCGGTGTCGGCGCGACGGAGTTGTTGGACGTCATCGCCACTGGATTCCCTTCGCCCCCAGAGCATCCGACGCCCGAGGTGTTCACTCCTGCGGGTGCCGTGCGCCCGTCGCTGGCCTGCGACCCGGCCGGCCCGCTGCTCGCCGAGGTGGTGAAGACGACGTCGGACCCCTACGTCGGCAGAGTCAGCCTGGTCCGGGTGTTCTCCGGCACCATACGGCCCGACATGACAGTTCACGTGTCGGGCCATTTCACGTCGTTCTTCGGAGCGGGGGACGACCCGGGACACCGCAAGGATCACGACGAGGACGAGCGGATCGGCGCGCTGTCGTTCCCGCTTGGCAAGCGACAGCGCATCGCTGCGTCGGTGGTGGCAGGTGACATCTGCGCCATCGGCAGGCTCAGCCGCGCCGAGACCGGTGACACGTTGTCGGACAAGGAACAACCCCTGGTGCTCAAGCCGTGGACCATGCCGGAACCGCTGCTGCCCGTTGCCGTCGAACCGCATGCGAAGACCGACGAGGACAAGTTGGCCGTCGGCCTGCAACGCCTCGGCGCCGAGGACCCGAGCTTGCGGATCGACCAGAATCCCGAGACGCATCAGATCGTGCTGTGGTGCATGGGCGAGGCCCACGCCGGTGTCGTGCTCGACGGGCTGGCCAAGCGGTACGGCGTCTCCGTCGACACGGTGGACGTGCGAATCCCGTTGCGGGAGACGTTCGCCGCCTTCGCCAAGGGTCACGGCAGGCACGTCAAACAGTCCGGCGGCCACGGCCAGTACGCCGTCTGCGACATCGAGGTGGCACCGCTGCCGCAGGGGTCGGGGTTCGAATTCGTCGACAAGGTGGTCGGCGGCGCCGTGCCCCGCCAGTTCATCCCGAGCGTGGAGAAGGGCGTCCGCGCACAGATGGAGAAGGGGGTCGGCGCCGGCTACCCGATGGTCGACATCCGGGTGACGCTGCTCGACGGAAAGTCGCACAGCGTCGACTCGTCGGACTTCGCCTTCCAGTCGGCCGGCGGGCTGGCACTGCGCGAGGCAGCCGCGGCGGCGACGGTGAATCTACTCGAACCGGTGGACGCGGTCTCGGTGGTGATCCCCGATGCCCTGGTCGGCGCGGTGATGAGCGACCTGTCCAGTCGCCGAGGGCGCGTCCTTGGCACCGAACCGGGCGACGACGAGCGCACCGTCGTCAACGCCGAGATCCCGGAGGTCGAGCTCGTCCGCTACGCCATCGACCTGCGCGCGCTGTCGCACGGCGCGGGCTCCTTCACCCGCTCCTTCGCCAGGTACGAACCCATGCCAGAATCAGCCGCCGCCAAGTTGAAGGTCGGCGTCTGAACGGCCGCGGCCCCCCACATGGCGGCGTTGACATAGCGCTCACGGCGTGGCCTTCGCACTCTTACGCCGTGAGCGCTATCTCAACGCGTGACTCAGAGCAGGCCGAGCAGCTCCAGGTCGGTGATGTACTTGACGATCACCGGCGCGGAGACGTGCGGAATGTCCTTGTCGGGGCCGATCTTCGCGTCCTGCACGGCCGCCCTGAAGCGATCCGTCGGCGCGATCGACCCGTTGATCGGGCGTTCCGGTGACTGATAGTTGTGCAGCAGCGGCAGCAGCGACGCAGCACGTTGCTTCTCGGGCAGTGCCCGCAGCGTGGTCTCGAACCGCGACAGCCAGTCGCCGTACGAGTCGACCCGGCGGATCGGGTAGCCCGCATCGGCCAGCCAGTCGACGAACTCGTCCATGCCGATGCCGTCGTCGTACGGGTTCATCACGTGGTACGTCTCGAACCCCTCGACCCCCCGAACCCCCAGCGTCGAGATCGCCTCGGCGATGAACTCGACCGGCAGGCCGTCGTAGTGCGCCCGCTGCCGGTTGCCTTCCGCGTCCAGCTCGTAGAACGAGTACGGCGCAACGCCGGTCGCCACGAGGCTGAGCATCATGCGGGTGAACATGTCCGGCAGGTTGAGCTGCCCGGCGTAGGTGGTGTCGGCCAGAATCATGTCGCAGCGGAACACCGAGACCGGCAGTCCGTACTGGTCGTTGGCCTCGCGCAGGAGCACTTCGCCGCCCCACTTGCTGTTGCCGTATCCGTTGGCGTAGCTGTCGTCGACCTTGCGGGTCGCGCTGACCACGCGGACGTCGGCGTCCTCCGTGTTGTCGGCGGGGTTCATCCCCGCACCGACGGCCATCGTGGACACGTAGACGAACGGCTTGATCTTCGTCGTGAGCGCGATCCGGATCAACTCCGCGGTACCGAGCACGTTCGGTCCGAACAGCTGGCTGTAGGGCAGCACGTGGTTGACCAGTGCGGCGGGGTCGACGATCAGGTCGACGGTGTCGGCCAGCCGCTGCCACGTCGTGTCGTCCAGGCCAAGGTTCGCCTCGCCCTTGTCGCCGGCGAATACCTCGAGGTGCTCGGAGGCCAGTTCTCTGTAGTGCGCCAACAGCTTCTGGTCACCGCTGTCGAAGGTATCGTCCAGGCGGCGGCGCGCCTCCTCGTCGGACTTGGCCCGCACCAGGCAGATCACCTTGCCGTCGACCAGGTCCATCCGCTCCAGCCATTCCAGGGCCAGGTAGCGGCCGAGGAATCCGGTGGCGCCGGTGAGCAGCACGGTGCGGACCTCCGAGCTAGGTCCGGGCAGCGACGCTGCGGAAGAAAGGATTTCAGAGTCGATGAACTTGTCTAGAGTCAGATCGCGGGCGTGCACCTCGGTCGCGTCGCGGCCGTGCAGGGCATCATAGGTCGGCCGCTTGCTACCGCCCGCCCGTTCCGCCTCGACGTACGCGGCGATCGCGGCAAGGTCACTTGCCGGGCTGACGATCACGCCGACGGGCACGTCCACGCCGAAGATCTCGTGCAGCAGGTTGGCGAACGTCAACGCCGACAACGAGTCTCCGCCCAGGTCGGTGAACTGGGCATCGGCCTGCACGTCGGCGGCGGCCGCGCCGAGCAGCGCGGTCGCGGCCCGGCTGATGGTCTCCAGCACGGGACGGTCCGCACCGCTCTGCCGCAGCGCGCGCAGTTCGCCCGCCTGACCGTCGGCCAGGTCGACGTAGAGCTGCTCCAGCTCGGCGCCGTAGCGTTCCTTCAGCCGCGGCCACGCCAGCTTCCGGATGCCGGTCAGCAAACCGTTCTCGAGGGTGAAAGGCGTTGTCTCGATGAGGAAGTCGCGCGGGATCTCGTAGGACTGCAGACCCGCCGAGCGCGCCGCGTCCTTCAGCGACGCGCTGATGGCCGACTTGAGGGCGTCGGCTCCATCGGCTCCGTACCGGGACAGGGCATCCTCGGTCGGCACGACGACGGCCAACAGGTAGGGCCGCGCGCCGTTGCCGTAGATGTAGATCTGGCGCACCAGGGGGCTGTCGCCGAACACCGCCTCGAGCTTCGACACGGTGACGAACTCGCCCTGGGAGAGCTTGAGCACGTTGTTGCGACGGTCCAGGTACTTCACCTGGTCGGGGCCGAGCTCGGCGACGACGTCGCCGGTGCGGTAGTAGCCGTCGGCGTCGAACACCTCGGCGGTGACCTCGGGCCGCTTGTAGTAACCGGGGAACAGCTGGTCGGACTTGACCAGCAGCTCACCGCGGGGGTGCGGCACGTCGGTGCCGAAGTAGCCCAGCTCCGGCACGTCGACCAGCTTGTAGTCGAGCACCGGTGGGCGCCGGATCTGGCCGTCGACGAACACGGCGCCGGCCTCGGTCGAGCCGTAGCCCTCCACCAGGTGCATGTCGAGGAACGTCTCGACCCACGCCTTCAGCTCGGGCGAGATCGGTGCCGAGCCGGTGATGGCGGTGACGAAGCGGCCGCCGAGCAGGCTCTGCCGGAGATCGACCAGGACCTGCTGGTCGGCACCGCCGACGCGGCGGTCCACCTCACTGACGTACTCCTGGTAGAGCATGTCCCAGATGCGCGGCACGAAGTTGAGCTGCGTCGGCCGGCTCAGGGCCAGGTCCTCGAGGAACGTGGACAGATCGCTACGGGCGGCGAAGTAAACGGTGCCGCCGGAAGCCAGCGATCCGTAGAGGACGCCGCGGCCCATCACGTGGCTCATCGGCAGGAACGCCAGCGCGATGGCCGGCAGCACGCCCTGCTTCTCGTCCCAGCGGGAGTTGGCCGCTGACTTCCACATGCTCGCGACCTTGCCCTCCGGGTACATCGCACCCTTGGGGGCGCCGGTGCTGCCTGACGTGTAGACGAGCAGCGCGAGCGGATCGTCACCATCCGCGGTGACGCCATGGAAGGGCAGCTCGCGGCCACGGGCGAGCACGTCGGTCAGGGTCTCGACGACCACCGGGGTGTCCGCCAGGCGCGCCTTGGCCGCCTCGAGCGCGTCGCGCTGGTCGTCGACCTCAGGCCGGAAGTCAAAGACGACGAGACGAGCGGGCGCGCGGCCCGTGAGCACGAGATCCACGGCGTCGTCGACGAAGTCGATGCTCGACGCGATCAGCGTCGGCTCGGTCTCGGCGATGATCGGCTGGAGCTGAGCCTGGGGTGCGCTGGTCTGCAGCGGCACGGACACCGCACCGAGTTGCGTCAGCGCGGTGTCGACGACGGTGTAGTCGACACTGGTGAAACCGAGGATGGCCACCCGGTCACCGGGCTGAACCGGCTCGTTGTGCAGGGCGGCGGCGAAGGCCTGCACGCGCCCCCACAGCTGGCCGTAGCTGACGGTGTCGAAGTGCGGCAGCAGCTGGGCAGTGGTGCGGCCGGTAGCGTCGGTGACGTACTCGACCGCCCGCTGGCCAAGGGCGGGTCGCTCGGCGTAGCCCTCCATCACGGTCCGGACGACGCCGGGTAGACGGAGGGCGGGCCGGTTGGCGGCCAGACTGACGGCTTCGTCGGGCTTGGCGGAGGCGAATTGTTCGTCGCTTGCGTACAGGTCGGCGATGCGGCGCTCGAGGCGCGCTTCGCGGGTATCGGTCGACATGGGAGTCCTCTAGTCAATAAGGAAAGTCTTGCGTGGGAGGCTTCGCTGCCTCATCACCCCCACACAACGTTAGCAAATCTAAGGATATGCCTCAAATGCTTGACCTGGGAGTTCCCTGTGAGGGAACACACTCTCGCGGGTCTTCGTTAAGGTGGCTAAGTAACTACGAGAGGCAGACGATGACACGTACCAACGACGACACCTGGGATCTGGCCACCAGCGTGGGCGCTACGGCGACCATGGTGGCGGCCGCACGGGCGATCGCGACCAACGACAACGACCTCGACGACCCGTTCGCCGAACCGCTGGTGCGTGCGGTGGGTGTGGACTTTCTCACACGTTGGGCCACCGGCGAGCTGAACACCGACGATCTCGACGTCGAGGGCACCGGCTGGGGCCTGCAGCACATGCCCGCCGCGATGGCGGCGCGCACCCGCTATTTCGACACCTTCTTCTCCGACGCGGCCGAAGCGGGCATCCGCCAGGCCGTGATCCTGGCCTCCGGTCTCGATGCCCGCGCCTACCGGCTGGACTGGCCTGCCGGCATGACGGTGTTCGAGATCGACCAACCGGACGTCATCGAATTCAAGACGACGACGCTGGAAGGCCTCGGCGCCGAGCCGAAGGCCGCCCTGCGGACCGTATCCATCGACCTGCGCGAGGACTGGCAGACCGCGCTGTTGGCGTCGGGTTTCGACACCACCAAGCCGTCGGCGTGGATCGCCGAGGGCCTGTTCGGCTACCTGCCGCCGGAGGCGCAGGACCGACTGTTGGACGGCGTCACCGCGCTCAGCGCGCCCGGTAGCCGGCTGGGCACGGAGGCCGTGCCGAACATCGGGGACGTCAACTACGACGCGGCCAGGGAGAAGATGCGCGCGGCCACCGACAAGTGGCGCGAGCACGGCTTCGACCTCGACTTCGCCGAGCTGGGGTTCGAGGGCGAGCGCAACGAGGTGGGCGAGTACCTGGACGCCCGGGGCTGGCAGTCTGTCGGCAGGCCGATGAGTGAACTGTTGGTGGCCAACGGGTTTCCGGCGATGCCGCAGGCCGACGATGGCCAACCGACGATGGCCGGCGTCATCTACTACACCTCGACATTGGGCTGACAACGCTCTGATCGAAGGGCCGATCTCACGCCGCGCGGCGCGCGGCCCGGATCTCGAGCTCGGCCTCGTAGGCACCCTCGTCGCGGCCGAGCGCGACGGTGGCCGCGGTCATTGCGGCGATGGCGATGGCGAGCGCGATGGCCTCGTACCGCCCGGCCTCGAGTTCCTCACCGAGGAGGATGGCGCCGAGGAACACGGCCACGACGGGCTCGAGCACCAGCATCGTCGGCACCGACGTGTGCAGCGCACCCGCGTGGAACGCGGACTGCTGCAACAGCGTTGCGGCGACGCCGAGCACCACCAGCGCATACGGCGCGGGGGTCGCCAGCAGGCTCAGCACGCCCCGTTGGTCAAGCAGGTGCATGTTGATCTTCGTGACGACGGCGACCACCCCGAACAGCACGCCGACGGCCATACCCAGCAGGACCGCGCGCTGCCACCCGCCGATCTTCACCGCCACCACAACGCAGCTCACGATGATCATGCCGCACACCGCGGCCACGATGGTCGACACGGGCAACGACGCCGGGCGCTCCTGCGGACCGGGGCGGGCAAGCAGCACGAACACCGCCAACCCCACCGTCAGCAGGCCTGCCCACAGCCATTCACCGCGGGTGACGCGGCGGCCGGCCATCCGCGCGCTCATCGGCAACGCGAACAGCAGCGCCGACACCAACAGCGGCTGGACGAGGATCAGTGAACCCTTGACCAGGGCGAGCGCCTGGAACGCGTAGCCGGCGACTGCCGCGGCGGTGCCCGCCCACCAGAGCGGGCGCCGCAGGAGGGTGGTGAACATGACGGCGCTGACGCCCTGATCGGAGGGGACGTCGATGGTGGCGCGCTGACGAACGACGATGCCGATGGCCATGAACACGGCTGCGCACAACGCGAAGAGGACGACCAGCCCCTGGGCCACCAACGTCCTCGACATCCCTTCATCGGTTATGCGACGGCAGCACGTGCCGCCTCCACCGTAGAGGCGTCGTCAGCTGGCTTCGAGTCGAGCGTCGTGCTCGCCTGCGGACCGGGCCGCCGACGTGGGGTCGAGCTTGTCGTTCACCTTGGCCACCGCGTCGTCGACCCGGGTGACCGCGGCGTCGCACAGGTCGCGGACCTTGTCCCCTGCGGCGTCAACGTCGTCGGCCGCGCTCAGGAGGTAGGCGCGGACGTTGAGCCGCAGTCGCTCCCCCGCGGTCCGCAGCCGTCGACGCAACCGGTCGTCGACCTCGACGCTGACATAGGGCAGTACCTTGATCCGCATATCGGCTCCCCATCGTGACGGATGCGACCAGCGTAGTGCAGATTCCCACCCTGCCGCCGCGTGCGGCGGACTGTCAGGCCAGGCTCGCGGTCATCGAATGAACGCAGGCATGGTGTCCCAGCCGCGGATGGTGGACGTCGGCGACAGCGCGGCGTTGGGCAGGTCGACCTCCCACTCGGGGAACCGCTTGAGAATCTCCTCGAGTGCGACCCTGCCCTCGAGCCGGGCCAGTGCGGAGCCCAGGCAGTAATGGGCACCGACGCTGAACCCGAGATGCGCGTGCACCTCCCGGTTGAGCTCGAATTGGTCGCCGTCCGGCGGGAACTGGCGGTGGTCACGGTTGGCTGCGCCGATGAGCATCATCATCACGCTGCCCTCCGGCACCGTACGGCCGTAGTACTCGACGTCGCGAGTCACGTAACGCGCCACGTGCGGGGCAGGCGGCTCGAACCGAACGAGTTCCTCGACCGCGTTGGGAATCAACGTCGGATCCTCGACCAGCTGACGTCGTTGATCGGGATGCTCCGCCAAAACCTTTCCGGCCCAGCCGATCAGCCGGGTCGTGGTGTCGTTTCCGGCTCCCGCGACGACGTCGAGATAGACGAGGAGCTCGTCACGGGTCAATCTGCGGGTGGTCCCCGTCTCGTCGACGAACTCGACATTGAGCAGTTCGGTCATGATGTCGTCGGACGGATGCTCGGCCCGCCAGTCGATGTAGTCGGCGAAGATGTCACCGCTCACCAGCCCCTCTTCGGCGGCCTTCATCGGTTGACCGGCCTCGGTGACGAAGTCGAAACGCCCGGTGCCCACGACTGCGTCGAGGCTCTTGGCACAGAATTCGCGAATCTTGGTCTCGAGCAGGGCGATCTTGCGCGGCGTGAACATCCGGGCCAGCAGCTTGCGGTGAATGTCGTGGACCGGCGGATCCTCGAAGATCAGCACGCCGGACGGAATCGGGATGTTCGCCCTGATCAACTCGAGGATCGCACCCCTCGCCGAGCTGAACAGACCATGATCGACGATCGCCCGATTGACGTCCTCATATCGGCTCAGCGCATAGAAGTCGTGCCGCTCGTTGTAGTACAGCGGCGCCTCTTCGCGCAGTCGTCGGAACACCGGATACGGGTCCGCATTGATCTCGACGTCGTACGGGTCGAAGTACACATCGTCGGTCGCTTCAACGGTTACCGAGTCGGTCATCGAGCTCTGCCTCTCTGAGGGCTGCGAGAGTTGCTTACACGCGTAAGTTACACGGCTGAGCGATCGCCCTACGAGAACCGCGGAAAACAATTCAGGTCGAGTGGCGGTGGATCAGCCGGGCCACGTTCTCACTGCTCGGCTCTTGCACCGACGGGTAGCCCAGCTCGGTCATCATGGCGGCCACGGAGACGTCGACGATGGTCTTGGCGTCGAGCCCGACCGAGGTGAGAGGCGGTCCGCTGACGGCACCCATCGCGGTGGCGTCGACGCCCATCACGGCGAGGTCCTCGGGGCAACGTAGGCCCGCCTGTCGCACACCGTGCAAGACCACCATCGCGGTCTCGTCGCTCTGGGCGCACACCGCGGTGACACCGTCGGCGACCCAGGCGGTGACGACCTCGCCCGCGTCCGTGCCGTCCATTGCGACTGACCCGACCGCGATGTCCGCAAGACCGCGCTTGGCAGCCGCCACTCGCAGGCCCTCCAACCAGTACTCACCAAGGGGCCGCAGCATCTCGAAGTCGGAGAACGCGAACGCCAGCCGGCGATGCCCGCGCGAAACCAGGTGGTCGACCCGCATCTCGCCGATGGTCAGATGAAGCGCACCCATCGCATGCAGTTGCGCACTGCCCAGGTGGATCTGCGGAATGCCCGCCGTGGTGACCGCCTCCAACGCCGCGCCGCTCAGTGTGAACACGCTTGTCACCGCGATGGGGTTGAGGTCGGCGACCGCGTCGACGACGTTGCGGCCATCGTCGGTCTCGAACTGCAGTGAGAGCACCACGCCGTGGCGCGCGAGCGCGGTGGTCAGCCGACTGCCGACGTCCAGCAACAACTCGCCAAGCGCGATGCGCGGGACGACGTAGAGCATCACGCCGCTGCCGCCGACCGCGAGGTTTCGCGCCGCGAGATTCGGCCGATAACCGAGTTCCTTGGCGGCGGCGTGCACCGCCGCCTTGGTCTGCGCCGAGATGGTCTGACCCTCGACGTTGTTGAGCACGTACGTCACGGTCGCCGGAGAGACGTTGGCCAGGCGCGCGACGTCGGCCTTGGTCGGCCTCGCTGCTCCCTTCACGCCCATCGGGTCATCGTGGCACGTCACGCGCGCGGTTAGGCCAGTACCGCCGCGAGGTCGCTGCGAGGCACCGGCACTTCGCGAAATTCTGGTACGCCGTCGCGCCGACGGGGTTGCCATCCGCCTCGCCACCCACGCGGTTCGCCAGCTCCCGTTGGACTATCGGGTCCAGCACCTCGCCAGCGCTGTTCCAGTTTGAATCGGGAGCCCCAATTCAGATGGCAGTCCGGCGATCGCGGTGGCGCCACCCAGCTGTAGTCGGCGATCTCGCATCGGACACTGTTTTGGCCGTCGAACGCGAAC
>JAVRPF010000283.1:0-7821 GCA_032162385.1 Mycobacterium sp. | reverse complement strand
CGTCGACATCGTCATGCCGGCCAAGGTGCCCACTGAGGGCACCTCGGTGGACATCAACAAGCTGATCCCGCAGACCCACCGGGACTTCGTCGCCAAGACACTCGCCGACCTCGGCGTGCCGCCGCTGCCCGAGGACGAAGAGAAGTCCGAAGGCGTGCTGGGCTGGCTGCATTCGGTCGCCCGCTCGCACGTCGAGGTGGCGCTCAAGCACCCGATCAAGCTGATCGCCAACGCGCTGGGCTCCCCGCCGAAGGACGTCATCGACCAGGCCCACGCGGCCGGGGTTCCGGTGGCCGCGCTGGCGGGGAGCGCCAAGCACGCGCAGCGACACGTGGACAACGGCGTCGACATCGTCATCGCCCAGGGCCACGAGGCAGGCGGTCACACGGGCGAGATCGCGTCGATGGTCCTGGTGCCGGAAGTGGTTGATGCCCTTGACGGTAAGGCCGCCGTACTCGCGGCAGGCGGCATCGGTACCGGCCGCCAGGTCGCCGCGGCGCTCGCCCTCGGTGCGCAAGGCGTGTGGATGGGCTCGGCGTTCCTCACGGCGGCCGAGTACGACCTTGGCGTGCGCACCGCGGCGGGCACGTCGGTGATTCAGCAGGCCCTGCTCGCGGCGACCTCGAGCGACACCGTGCGCCGCCGCATCTACACCGGCAAGCCCGCCCGCCTGCTCAAGAGCCGCTGGACCGAAGCCTGGGACGCCGAGGGCGCACCCGAACCGTTGCCGATGCCGCTGCAGAACATCCTCGTCAGCGAGGCGCACCAGCGGATGAGCGAGTCCTCGGATCCGACGGCCGTCGCGATGCCCGTCGGTCAGATCGTGGGGCGGATGAACGAGATTCGGCCCGTCGCCGACATCGTCGCCGAACTGGTGCAGGGTTTCGAGGCCGCTTCCAAGCGCCTCGACGGGATCCGGGAGAGCTGACACGAAAACGCCGCCGAAGTGCTGAGCACTTCGGCGGCGCCTTTTCGTGGAACGTCAGGGCGTGATCGTGGTATCCGAGTCGATCACGTCCGTAGCGGCGCCGACCAGCTCGGCCTGACTCTCCAGACCGTCGGCGTTGAGCTGCAGGACGTACAGGCCGTCGGCGCCGGGGATGACGACCGTCTTCTGCGCGACGATCTTGGTCTGCCCGTCCGACTCCCAGGTTCCACCGAGCTGGAAGGCCGGGTAATCGCCGAGCGTGCCGGTGGCACCCTCGTTCAGCGGCTTGTACCCGGGCAGGTTGTCGACGCAGCGTGTCCGAATTGTTCACGATTTGGACGAACGCTCCACCCTAGGGTGTCGGTATGGGTATTCGCTTGACGTCGACCGTCTTCCAGATCTTCGCCAACGACCTGCAACGATCGTTGGACTTCTACCGGCTGCTCGGCCTATCCGTGCCCGATCCGGACGGACCTCCGCACGTGGCGGCCGACCTGCCCGGCGGCAACACGTTGTCGTTCGATACGGAGGAAACGATCGCCGGCATGCATCCCGGCTGGGCGCCTCCGACCTCGTCGACAAGCCGACTGGCGCTCGCGTTCGGCGTGGGCGCCCCGTCGGAGGTCGATGCGCTATTCGAGAAGATCACCGCGGCCGGGCATGCCGGAACACTGAAGCCGTACGACGCACCGTGGGGGCAGCGCTACGCGACGGTGGCCGACCCGGACGGGAACTGGGTGGATCTGTTCGCGCCGCTGGAGATCTGACGCAACGACGACAGCGCTTCCCCGGTGAGGTCGCGCACCTCGCGATGCAGGTGCGGTTGGTCTGAATAACCAGCTGCCGCAGCGGCTTCCGCGTACGACGCTCCGACATCGATCAGCTGTAGCGCGCGTTGAAACCGCAGGATCCGCCGCAGCGTCGCCGGGCCGTAGCCGTAGACGGCCCCGCACTGACGTTGCAGCGTACGGCTGGACCATCCGATCTGTTCGGCCACACGAGCGACGGCGGCGCCGCCGGCGAAACTCCGGGTGACATGGCCGAGCAAGGACATCGACCAGGGTGCCGTCTCGCTGCTGGATTCGCCGGAAGCGAGCGCGGTGGTCAGCTCGACCAGCGAACCACGTTGTGCCGTTGCCACTCCCAGGTCCGCGAGCGGCACGCGACTATCGCGGAGTTCGGCCGCTGGCACGCCGAGAAGTCGGGGGAGCACCCCTGGCCGAAAGCGCAGGCCCACGAACGGCTCTGCGCCGCGCAGGCTGATCGATGCGGTGGTGTCGGGGCCCGCCACCACGACGCACCCGTCCATCCGGATCAGGTCCATGCACCCGTCCGGCAGTACCCGCACCGGACCGCCGGGACCGTCCACCACCCACGCGCACTCGACGAGTTCGCGCATCCGGGGGGGCGGCGGCTGTTCGCGGTATCCCACCGTCGCCACGCTACCGCCGCACGGGAAAGACCGGGTCGTCGCACTCGGTGCCCTCGGCGGACAGGATCCGCTTCAGCACCTTGAACGTCGCGGTACGCGGGAGCGCTGCACCGATCCGGACGAACGACGGCCACTGCTTGGGACCGAGGTCGGGTTGTTCGGCCAGGAACGCCTCGAACTTGCCGACCTCGAACGAGGGACCCTCGCGGAGCACCAACGCCGCCATCACCCGGTCGCCGACCGTGGGATCGGGAATCGCGTAGACGGCCGCCTCCACCACATCGGAGTAGCGCAACAGGATCCGCTCGATGGGTGCGGTGCCGAGGTTCTCGCCGTCGACGCGCATCCAGTCGCCAAGGCGGCCTGCGAAGTAGGCGTAGCCGTTCTCGTCCCGGTAGGCGAGGTCGCCGGTGTGGTAGACGCCGCCTGCCATCCGCTGTGCTTCGGCCTCCTCGTCGCGGTAGTAGCCGCGGAACCACCCGCGACCGGTGGGGTTGACCACCTCGCCGACCTTGCCTGGCGGGCACGGTTCGCCGGTGTCGACGTCGACGATCGCGACCTCGTCGGTCAGCGGCCCCAGTGAGCCGTCGGGGGTGTCCGGGGTGCGGGCGATCGCCACGCCGCCCTCGGTCGAGCCGAATCCGTCGACGACGAACACGCCGAAGCGCTCTGCGAACCGGGGCAGGTCGCGGGGCGCACCCTCGTTGCCGTACATGAACTTCAGCGGATTGGCGGCGTCGTCGTCGCGGGGCGGTGTGGCCAGGATGTAGGACAGCGGCTTGCCGACGTAGTTGGCATACGTGGCGCCATATCGTCGCACGTCGGGGATGAACCCCGACGCGGAGAACTTGCGCCGCAGGGCAATCGAGCCTCCCGCCGCCACCGCGACCGCCCAGCCTGCCATCACCGCGTTGGAGTGGAACAGCGGCATCGACAGGTAGAACGTGTCAGTTGGGCCCAGTCCGAATCTCGCGGCGAGCATCCGGCCAGGGAAGGCCACCTTGTCGTGCGTGATGCGCACCGCCTTGGGTTCCCCGCTGGTACCCGAGGTGAAGATCAGCATGAAGAGATCGTCGGGACTCGGGTCGGCGAACGTCACCGGTGCGCCGCGGTAGCCGGCGAGTTCGGTTGCCCACTCCGGCGATTCGACGTCGATGTATTCGACGCCGTCGGGAACTGCTTCCGGGTCGTCGGTAAGGATCAGCTGACAATCGGCATGGGCGACGTCACGTGCGAACGCATCGCCGCGGCGGGTCGGGTTCAGGCCGACCGGGACCAGTCCCGCCAGCCCGGCCGCCACCAGGACGGTGGAGAAGAACGGCGTGTTGCCGAGCAGGACACCGACGTGAGCGGGCCGGTCCGGATCGAGCCGCGCGGCCAGCGCGGCAGCCAGTTCGGCAGCGGCCTGGATGTGGTCGTGCCACGTGACGAACGAATCGTCGTAGTGCACACCGCGGTCGGTGACGTCGACGAGCGGCGCCAACAGCCCGGTGACGGTCGAGTCGGACGGGGCGGTCACCTGAAGTCGTCGGTCAGGCGGGTGTCTCGGCCAGCTCGCGGCCGATGCGCAGCAATTGTCCGGTGGCACCGCCCACTGCGAACTCGGTCTGCTTGGCGGCCAGGAAGTAGCGGTGCACCGGGTGGTCGATGTCGATGCCCACGCCGCCGTGCACGTGCACCGTGGTGTGCGCGACCCGGTGGCCTGCCTCGGCCGCCCAGAACGCCGCGGTGCCGACCTCGAGGTCGGCGGGCAGGTCCTCGGACAACCGCCATGCCGCCTGCGTCACCGTCAGTCGCAGGCCCTTGATGTCGATGTACCCGTCGGCCAGTCGCGCCGAGACCGCCTGGAAGCTCCCGATCGGCCGGTCGAACTGTTCGCGCTCAGTGGCGTACGAAGCAGTCAACTCGAGCGCGCGTTCCAGCACACCTAGTTGAAACGCACTGTGGCCCAACGCGCTCTGGGTGCGGAGCCACGTGACGACCTCGTCCCCGCCGACGATCCGAGCGGCATCGACCTCGGCGCCCTGCAACTCCAGGTGCCCGACGCTGCCGTGGCCCGTGGTGTCGATCGACGTGACGGAGACGCCTGCGTCACCCGCAGCGACGAGGAACACCTGGGTGCCCGAATCGGTTTCGGCGGGCACCAGGTATGCGTCGGCCACCGGGCCGTAGCCGACCAATGCGCGGGTACCGGTCAACCGATATCCGGCGCCACTGGTTTGAGCCTGCACCGGGCCCTCGCCCATCTCGCCTTCGAGCGCGACGGTCAGGATCTTTTCGCCCTTGACCGCCAGTACCGCCCAGTCCTGTTGCAACGCTTCGGAGCCGAACTTCGCCAGGGCGCCCACCGCCAGCACGACGGACTCGAGGTAGGGCACCGCCGCGATCTGACGGCCGAGTGCGACCAGTACGGCCGTCTCCTCGAGCACCCCGAAACCGCCGCCGCCCAACGACTCCGGTGCGGCGGTGGAGAGGATGTCGGCGTCGATCAGCTTGGACCACAACTCGCGGTCAAAGCGTTCGTCGAGCTTGTCCAAGTCGCGGTGATGCTCCGGCGTGCACACCGAGTCGGTGATGGTGCGCGCCAGACCGCCAAGGTCGGCAGCGGCTTCGGTGGTGGTGAAGTCCATGTTCGTCCTATCGATTCTCAGAGGGCTCGCGGCGCTAGCGGTTGACCCGGGGCAGACCCAGGGCAACCATGCCGATGATGTCGCGCTGAATCTCGTTGGTACCGCCGCCGAAGGTCAGGATCAGACACGACCGGTGCATGCGTTCGACACGACCGCGCAGCAGCGCGCCGGCGGAGCCAGTGCGCAGCGTCGCCGACGTGCCGAGCACCTCCATCAGCAGGCGATAGGCCTCGGTGGCCAGCTCGGTGCCGTAGACCTTGGCCGCCGAGGCGTCGGCGGGCGACGGGGAGGCTTCGGTGGAGGCCAGTTCCCAGTTGATCAGCTTGAGCACCTCGGCCTTGGCGTGCACGCGAGCGAGGTTGAGCTGCACCCATTCCGAGTCGATCAGGCGCCTGCCATGGGCGTCCTTGGTGTTCTGCGCCCACTCGCGAACCCCATCGAGCGCCGAGAAGATCGGTTGCGCCGATACCAGGGCGACGCGCTCGTGGTTGAGCTGGTTGGTGACCAGCTTCCAGCCGCCGTTCTCCTCGCCGACCAGGCTCGTGGTCGGGACCCGGACGTCCTGGTAGTAGGTGGCGCTGGTGTCGACACCCGACATCGTGTGCACCGGCGTCCAGGAGAAGCCGTCGGCGGTGGTCGGCATGATCAGCATCGAGATGCCGCGGTGTTTCTTGGCCTCCGGATTGGTCCGCACGGCCAGCCACACGTAGTCGGCGTAGGCGATCAGGCTGGTCCACATCTTCTGGCCGTTCACGACGTAGTCGTCGCCGTCGCGGACCGCGGTGGTGCGCAGCGCCGCGAGGTCGGTGCCCGCACCAGGCTCGGAGTAGCCGATCGAGAAGTGCAGTTCGCCCGCGGCGATCTTGGGCAGGAAGAACTTCTTCTGCTCGTCGGTGCCGAACGCCATGATCGTCGGCGCAACGCTGTTGATGGTCAGGAACGGCACGGGGACGTTCGCGATGGAGGCCTCGTCATTGAAGATCAGACCGTCCATGGGCGGACGGGCCTGGCCACCGAACTCCTTGGGCCAGGACAACGTCAGCCAGCCGTCCTTGCCCATCTGCGCGACGGTGTCGCGGTAGACGCTGCCGCGCCCCATCTCGCCGCCATCGCCGGAACTCAGCGCTTCGGCTCGTTCGGGCGTCATCAGCTTGGTGAAGTACGAGCGCAACTCGCGGCGCAACTCCTCCTGCTCGGGGCTGTAACCGATCCGCATTGCTCAGGTCCTAACTGTTCCGCACTGTTCTTTGGGTACCCGTAGTCCTTCCCGGTTGTAACACGTTCTAGTCTTGGAATCCAGGCGGGTGTCTGGGGTGGCGTCGGTCAGGGGGTCGTATCCTGACCCATTACGACGCGCGGGGCGTCGGTACGAGGACTACCGGACCCGGGAAGGGAGACAGTCATGCGAGTCGAAGTTGACCGTGATCGCTGTGAAGGTAACGCGGTGTGCGTGGGTATCGCCCCGGATCTGTTCGATCTCGACGACGAGGACTACGCCGTGGTCAAGGCCGATCCCGTGCCCGCCGACCAGGAGGGGCTGGCGGACCAGTCGATCGTCGAATGCCCCAGAGCCGCCCTGATCCGGAAAGACTAGAGGTATTCATAAAGTGACCACCAATTCTGGCTCGACTGATTTGTCTGGATTGGTCGCAGTAGTGACGGGCGCCGCCGCAGGTTTGGGTCGCGCCGAGGCCATCGGGTTGGCCCGTGCGGGCGCGACGGTGGTCGTCAACGACATCGCGGGCGCCCTGGACGGCTCCGACGTCCTCGACGAGATCGCCGCCGCGGGCTCCAAGGGCGTTGCCGTCGCGGGTGACGTCAGCGCGCGCAGCACCGCCGACGAACTGATCTCCACCGCAGACGGTCTTGGTGGGTTGAGCATCGTCGTCAACAATGCCGGGATCACCCGCGACCGCATGTTGTTCAACATGACCGACGAGGATTGGGACGCCGTCATCGCGGTGCATCTGCGGGGCCACTTCCTGCTCACCCGGAACGCCGCCACCTACTGGCGGGACAAGGCCAAGGAGAATGGCGGCACGGTCTACGGCCGTCTCGTCAACACCACGTCCGAGGCAGGCCTCGCCGGCCCGGTCGGCCAGGCCAATTACGGTGCGGCCAAGGCGGGCATCACCTCGCTGACCCTGACGGCGGCACGCGGGCTCGGTCGCTACGGTGTCCGGGCCAACGCCATCGCGCCACGGGCCAGGACCGCGATGACCGCCGACGTGTTCGGCGACGCTCCCGAGCTCGACGAGGGTCGGGTCGACGGCCTGTCGCCCGAGCACGTCGTCAACCTGGTGCGGTTCCTGTCGTCGCCCGCGGCGGAAGAGGTCAACGGGCAGCTGTTCATCGTCTATGGTCCGACAGTGACGCTGGTTGCGGCACCCACGGCGGAGAAGCACTTCACCGCGGAGAGCGATGCGTGGGCCGCGGCCGACCTCGACGCAACGTTGCGTGATTACTTTGCTGGCCGGGATCCGGAGCGCGGATTCTCGGCGACCGGACTGATGGGCCGCCGAGACTGACAGTCTCGGTTCCCAAGGTCCTGTGAGCGGTAGAACACGTTTCAGGATGGCGTGCGTCATATAGCCCCTGACCAGCATAAACAGACTTACAGTGGTGGATTTCACGGTTCTTTGACACCGCGAACGTGTTCTAGTTAATATGAGCCGGCTCACTAAGAGCACCGCTTAAACGTGGAGTGGAAAGGTCGTTCGGACCGGTATTCCCGGGTTCTTCGCCAACAACCACTCGACACCCGTGCCGAGAACGGAGCCGAGGTTGATCGAACAGCTTGCGGCTCCGGCCCGGGCCGTTGGCGGGTTCGT
>JAVRPF010000282.1:0-10831 GCA_032162385.1 Mycobacterium sp. | reverse complement strand
CCGCGCGATGACTTGCGTCGCCGGGATGAGCGGAGTATCGATTTCGTGTATCCGGTGTGCCGACGTGGGTGCCAAGGCCAGCGTCGTCGACATGCGAAAATCGGTCACTGTCAGCGAATTCTACCGTACTCGACGAACGGAGCCGTGCGACGCCGCATGAGTGCCCCACGGGTCGCCCACCTCAACGAGTCGGATTGGCGAGCGTTCGCCAACCTCCGGCTGCGTGCGCTCGCGGACACCCTCGGGACGGACGACCCCCAGTACCGGCAGGAGATGTCGTTCACCGCAGCTCAGTGGCGGCGCCGGTTGCGCGCCCACGCGCAGTTCGCCGCGATGATCGACGACCGCCTGGTGGGATTGGTCGGCGCGCAGCGGGAGAGCCCCGAGTCGGTCTACCTGTACTCGCTGTGGGTGGAGCCCACCGCCCGTGGCCACGACCTGGCCGGGGTCTTGTTGACCGCCGCCGTGGACTGGGCGCGCGCTCAGCAGGTCCGCGCGGTGACGTTGCGGGTCAGCCCGGACAACGCCGCCGCGCGCGCCGTCTACGAGCGCCTGGGATTCGGTGTGGCCCAGACGAGCGGGAAGGCCGCCGGCCGGGCCGACGAACTCACGATGTCGTTGAGCGTGGGCTGACGTCGGGGCGGTAGCGGACGATCAGCTCGCGCACGCGGTCCATCGCCACTACGGCCCGGTCCTTGTCCACGGCCTGGATCGCCATCGCCGGCACGTACTCGTAGTCGGGCAGGTCGACACGCGCCCACCGCGCGCCGAGCGGAAACGACACGTCGACGACGTCGGACCATGGGATCACCTTGTAGCCCAACAGGTTCCGCACCGCTATTCCTTCCGCGCCGACACGTAGCCGGGGCCTGGCGAACAGCAGAACCAGGCAGCCGATGATCACCCCGAGCAACCCGATCGCGACCTGATCGGCGGTCTGGAAGATCACCCCGGACGAGCCGACCTTGAGCAGAAATCCCACGGTGATGTGGGCCGCTGCGATCAGGAACGCCGCGGCGTAGACGAAGTACGGCGTCAGGTGCGGTCGGACCTCCAGGTCCCAGACGACAGGAGCGGAGCCTGCGGAGCGACCCTCAGGCCCGGTCACGAGCGGGCGCGCAGGTCACGCAGTGTGAGCGCGGTGGAGAGCGCGGCCGCGGCGGCCTGAGCACCCTTGTCCTCCGCCGACCCGGGCAATCCGGCGCGATCGAGGGCCTGCTTCTCGTCGTTGGTGGTCAGCACACCATTGGCCACCGGTGTCGAGGAGTCGAGTGACACCCGGGTCAGACCCTGGGTGACCGCGTCGCATACGTAGTCGAAATGCGGTGTCTGTCCGCGGATCACCACGCCGAGTGCCACCACGGCGTCGTGGCCTTCCGCCAAAGCCTGTGCCACCACCGGGATCTCGATGGCGCCGAGCACCCGCACCACGGTGGGGTGGGCGATGCCGCTGTCCTTGGCGACACGCAGCGAACCGTCGAGCAAGGCATCGCAGATCTGCTCGTGCCACGTGCTGGCGACGATGGCCAGGGTCACGTCGGAGGCATCGATCCGCGGCAGCTCCGGCACACCGGCGCCGCCGCTCATGGAGTTCCGCCGGAATCGGAGGCCGTCGGCGGCAGGCGATCGCCGAGCAGGTAGACGGCCTCGTCGTAGCCGTCCATGTTGACCGACTCGTCGTAGTCGTCGAGTCCGGTCAGGTCGTGTCCCATCCGGTCGCGTTTGGTCATCAGATAACGGATGTTCTCGGCGTTGGCGCGCACCGGCAGCGGCACCCGCTCGATGATGTGCAGGCCGTAGCCGTCGAGGCCGACGCGCTTGGCAGGGTTGTTGGTCAGCAGGCGCATGGACCGGATGCCCAGATCGACGAGGATCTGGGCGCCGATGCCGTAGTCGCGGGCATCCGCGGGCAGACCCAGCTTGAGGTTGGCATCCACGGTGTCGTCCCCGGCGTCCTGCAACTGATACGCCTGCAGCTTGTGCATCAGGCCGATGCCGCGTCCCTCGTGTCCGCGCATGTAGAGCACCACACCACGGCCTTCGCGCGCGATCATCGCCATTGCGGCGTCCAACTGGGGGCCGCAGTCGCAGCGGCGCGAGCCGAACACGTCGCCGGTCAGGCATTCGGAGTGCACGCGGACCAGCACGTCGTGGCCGTCGCTCTCGGGACCGGAGATGTCGCCGCGGACCAGTGCGACGTGCTCGACGTCCTCGTAGATGCTGGTGTAGCCGACCGCCCGGAACTCGCCGTGGCGGGTGGGAATCCGCGCCTCGGCGATGCGCTCGATGTGTCGCTCGTGCTTGCGCCGCCACTCGATGAGGTCGGCGATGGAGATGAGCGCCAGGCCGTGTTCGTCGGCGAAGACCCGCAATTCGTCGGTCTGCGCCATCGCCCCTTCGTCCTTCTGGCTGACGATCTCGCAGATCGCGCCCGCCGGCTGCAGACCGGCCAGCCGCGCCAAGTCCACCGCGGCCTCGGTGTGCCCGGGCCTGCGCAGAACGCCACCGTCCTTGGCGCGCAACGGCACCACGTGACCGGGCTTGGTGAATTCGTCGGCCGTGGCGGTCGGATCGGCGAGCAAGCGCATGGTGGTCGCCCGGTCGGAGGCCGAGATGCCGGTTCCGACACCGGCCCTCGCGTCCACCGTGACGGTGTAGGCGGTACCGTGCTTGTCCTGGTTGACCGCGTACATCGGCAACAGTCCAAGCCGGTCGCAGATGTCGCCGTCGAGTGGCACACAGAGATAACCGGACGTGTAGCGGACCATGAACGCGACGAGTTCGGGAGTCGCCTTCTCGGCCGCGAAGATCAGGTCGCCTTCGTTCTCACGATCCTCGTCGTCGATGACGACGACGGCCTTGCCTGCCGCAATGTCGGCCAGCGCCCGTTCGACGGTATCGAGCCTCGTCATCTGTGCCACCCTCGCCGGTCCCTGCCGGAACCCATCGTTCAGTGTCTTTCAGTATGAACCACACCGACGCGGAGGATATTGCCTGCTCGGCCCGGTCCGCCTGACCTGGGCGGATGAGGCCGCCGCGGCATCGCGCTGCTGGCAGAAATCGGCAAATCAGGTCATTCGGCAGGCGTGCCGTCGTAGCCGAGCAGCCGCTCGACGTATTTGGCGATGACGTCCACCTCGAGATTGACCGGCGTTCCGACCTCGGCACGGCCCAGGGTGGTCAACGACAGCGTGGTTGGAATCAACGACACCTCGAACCAGTCGTGCCCCAGCGCGGACACCGTCAACGACACTCCGTCGACGGTGATCGACCCCTTCTCCACGACGTAGCGGGCCAGCGCGTCCGGCAGCGCGATCCGCACCACCTCCCAGTGCTCGGACGGCGCGCGGGCGACGACGTGGCCCGTGCCGTCGACGTGGCCCTGCACGATGTGGCCGCCGAGCCGGCTGTTGATCGCGGCCGCGCGTTCGAGATTGACCCGGCTGCCGACGCCGACGCCGGCCAGACTCGACCGGTTGAGCGTCTCGGCCATCACGTCGGCGGTGAACGCGCCGTCGGGCAGCACCTCGACCACGGTCAGGCACACCCCGTTGACGGATATCGAGTCGCCGTGGCCTGCGTCGGCGGTGACGAGCGGACCGCGGATGGCGAACCGCGCGGCGTCGGTGAGGTCCTCCTTGCCGACGACCTCACCCAATTCTTCGACGATGCCGGTGAACATGGGCTCAGGTTAATCCCCCGGTCGCTGCGCTCCTCCTCGATTCCGGCGCCTGGCCGTAGCCGCCACCCGAAAGGTCACGCCTAGGGGCGGGCGTGAAGGTCTGGGTGATGTCGCCTGGCGGTGCGAACGGCAGATCAGGAGTCAGTGTCTGTGTGATCACCCGCGGCGGAACCGTGCGGCCTGACTGCGCGCTGGCGGGCGGCGCCGCGCACTTGAATGCACCATCCGGACCGGCGGGTTGCGCAATTCCGCCCGACAGGATGCCGACGTCGTTGCCTGCGCAGCAGCAGGAGCCTAGAGGCGCTTCTCCCCGAAGAACGTCGCCACCGGGTTGCCGTTGAAGTTCTCCACCGCGACGTAGCCCTCGGACTCGTACAACCCCTGGGCGTGCGGTTGACGCGGCCCGGTGTCCAGTCGCGCCACCTGATAGCCGAGACCCCGGGCCGGCATCCTCCAGCGCGTGCAGCAGCACCCGGGCGAGCCCCTGCCCGCGGGCGGCGGGCACCACGTACCATCCGCTTGATCTCACAGCCGCCGTCGGGCAGGCGCTTGACACCGCCACCGCATACCGCCGCGCCGTCGCGATAGCCGACCAGGAACACGCCTGCCGGCGGGCTCAGCTCGGCGGGCCCGCCCTTCGGCATGTCGGGTGAGTTGAGGTCGAGACCGTCCCCGACGTCCCAGTACAGCTCGCGCATCTCGTCGATCATCGCCGCCACCAGCGCAGCGCCATCGCCCGTCCCGGCCGGCACAGGGCGAAAGTCCAGCTCAGGATCCACGATTGCATTTCTACCGCGTGCCCGGGCAACAGGTCCACCCACACTCACCCTCTACGATGCAGTCATGCAGACGCGCCCTCGTATTGCCGTGCTCGTATCCCTGCTCACCGCTCTCCTCACGGCGGCCGCCCTCACCGCCGGATGCTCGTCGTCGGACAAGAAGGCCGATGCCGCATTGCCCGACGCGGCCACGCTGCTGAAGGACTCTCAAGCGGCCACCAAGGCTCAGCAGAGCGTTCACCTGCAGCTGACCGTGAACGGTGAGATCAAGGAACTACCGATTGCGTCAATGACCGGCGATCTGACCAACGTCCCGGCCGTCGCTGCCCAGGGCAAGGCCGACATCGTGTTCCTGGGTCAGAAGTTGGAAGGGGTGGGCTTCGTCGTCGTCGACGGCACGCTCTTCGGCGCGATCACGCCGGGCAGCTGGCAGGACTTCGGACCGGCCGCCGACATCTACGACGTATCGGCGATCCTGAGCCCGGAAAAGGGCCTGGCCAACGTACTGGCCAACTTCTCCGATCCCAAGACCGACGGACGCGAAACCGTGAACGGGGTGGAGACCGTCAAGATCACCGGGACCGTCAGCGCCGACGCCGTCAACAAGATCGCCCCGCAGATCGCCGCGAAGGGCCCGGTGCCAGGAACGGCCTGGGTGACCGACGACGGCAAGCACGAACTGATGCAGGCGCAGCTCGAACCGACGCCGGGCAACAGCGTGCAGATGACGATGTCGGACTGGGGCAAGCCGGTCACCGTCAACAAGCCCGCGGTGTGATGGCTCACGCAGCAGACGCGCCTGCGGGCACGAACCGCCGATTGGCGATCACCGCAGGCGGCTTGGCGGTATTGCTCGGGGCCCTCGACACCTACGTCGTGGTGACGGTCATCCGCGACATCATGGCGGCACCGCCTGCCGGTATCGGCATCCCGGTAAACCAGATCCAACGGGTGGCGCCGATCATCACCGGCTATCTGGTCGGCTACATCGCGGCGATGCCCCTGCTTGGTCGCGCCTCCGACCGGTTCGGCCGCAAGCTGCTGATTCAGATCAGCCTGGCGGGGTTCGCCGCCGGCTCCGTCGTCACCGCTCTGTCGTCCGACCTGACCATGCTGGTGATAGGCCGCATCGTGCAGGGCACGGCCAGCGGCGCGATACTTCCCGTCACCCTGGCCCTGGCCGCCGACCTGTGGGCACAGCGCAACCGCGCCGCCGTGCTGGGCGGTATCGGCGCGGCACAGGAGCTCGGCAGCGTGCTGGGCCCGCTCTACGGCATCGCGGTGGTCTGGGCGCTGAACTCCTGGCGCGACGTGTTCTGGATCAACGTGCCACTGGCCGCACTGGCGATGGTGATGATCCACTTCAGCCTTCCCTCGAAGCAGAAGGGCGGGCCTCCGGAGAAGATCGACGTCGTTGGCGGGGTACTGCTCGCGATCACGCTCATCCTGATCGTGTTCGGTCTGTACAACCCGGCACCCGACGGAAAGCAGGTGCTGCCGAGTGGAGGCGGGTGGCTGCTGACCGGAGCCGCGGTGGCCGCCGTGGCGTTCTTCGCGTGGGAGCGGTTCGCGCGCACCAAGCTGATCGATCCGGCGGGCGTGCACTTCCGGCCGTTCCTGAGTGCCCTTGGCGCCTCGTTCGCCGCAGGCGCCGCCCTGATGGTCACCCTGGTCAACGTGGAGTTGTTCGGTCAGGGCGTGTTGTCGCTTAGCCAGAACGAGGCCGCGTTTCTGCTGATGCGGTTCCTGGTGGCGCTGCCCATCGGCGCGTTGCTCGGAGGGTGGCTGGCAACCCGGGTCGGTGATCGGATCATCACCTTCATCGGTCTACTGATCGCCGCGTTCGCGTACTGGTTGGTGTCGCAGTGGCCGGTGGACCTGCTGGCCGCCCGCCATGATTTCGGGCTGTTCACGCTGCCCGCCATGGACACCGACCTGGCGCTGGCCGGCCTGGGGCTCGGCCTGGTGATCGGACCGCTGACCTCGGCGGCGCTACGGGTGGTCCCCCCGGCCCAGCACGGCATCGCATCGTCGGCGGTGGTCGTTGCCCGGATGACCGGCATGCTGGTCGGTGTCGCGGCATTGTCTGCGTGGGGGCTCTACCGGTTCAACCAGATCCTGCAGGAGAGGCTGGCCGCGCAGCCTGCACCGAAAGCCGACTCACCTCTCGGCCAACTGACTGCCGGAGCGGCTCGGGTAGCGAAGGCATCCGTCGAAGCATTCGCACTGCAGTACGGCGAGATATTCGGCATCACCGCGTTGGTCTGCGTGGTGGGCGCGGTGCTCGGTCTGTTCATCAGCGGTCGGAACGAACACGCCGACGACTCCGCCGATCCGGCGACCGAGGTGATCTCGGCCGAGCGGTAGAGCGTCAGCAGCGCTCGACGCCGGGCTGGAGCACCTTGGGTTCGGCGCTCTCGGCGGCGTCCGGAGTGCTCAGCACCGCGCGCAGCGGACGGCACACCATTTCCTTGATTGCGCTCTGGTCGACTGGGCGAAAACTGAGCCAGTCCTGCAATGCAGTCATGCTCATCGTCCTTTGTTCGTGGCTTCCCGTCGCGCGAACGTCGGCAGTGAAGACGCGATATGGGTGGTGCGGGTCGGTGACCCGAACTCATTTACGAGTCTACGGGCGGACCAGGGTCAAGATCGGTGCCGACCGCGCCGTGTGCATCTCGAACTGATAACGAGTCGCCCACGGAGGCCAAGTCGCAGTGACGGGAGTCACATTGGGCGGCAGAGGAATTGCAGATCTCACTCGGGCTGGGAATTCCCGCAGCTCAGTTCGGCACCAGGCTCAGGCGTACGTCCGGGCCGATCCGTTCCATGCCGTCGAACCGCCACCGCTGCGCCTGGGCGATGCTCAGTACACCGACGTCGTCGACCGCCGCGATCGGCCCGCCCAGCAGGATTGGGGCGACGTAGGCCAGGATGCGGTCGATCACCCCGGCCCGCAGAAATGCTCCGGCCAACGTGGGCCCACCCTCCACGATCACGTCGGTGCGGTCCGACAGCGCCCGGACGACCTCGAGCGGATCGCGGGTACGGATCACCATCGTCCGCGAATCGTCATTCAAAACCCGTGCCTCTGAGGATATTTCGCGTTCGCCCACGACGACGCGCAACGGCTGGCGCTCTGCGATGCTCCCGTCGGGCAGTCGTGCCGTGAGCGCCGGATCGTCGACGAATACTGTGCCGGTGCCGACCACGATCGCGTCGGCGGCGCCGCGGCGCCGGTGCACGTCCGCCCGTGCAGCCTCGCTGGTGATCCACTGACTACTGCCGTCGGCGGCTGCGCTGCGCCCGTCCACGCTGGTGGCGAACTTCCAAGTGAGGTGCGGCTTTCCGGTGCGTTGCTTGTGCAGCCACTCGCGCAATGGACCGCCGCCCACGTCGTCGGCGAGCACTCCGGTCGTCACCTGGATGCCGGCCTCCGCCAGCCGCATCGACCCGCCCGCCGCGACGGGATTGGGGTCGGGGACCGCATACGAGACGGCCGAAACACCGGCTGCGACAAGGGCATCGACGCAGGGCGGCGTCCGACCGTGGTGGTTGCACGGTTCCAACGCGACAACGGCCGTGCCGCCCCTGGCCCGCTCCCCCGCGCGCCGCAGCGCCACCACCTCGGCGTGCGGTCCGCCAGGCGGCTCGGTGGCGCCGACGCCCGCGATCTCACCATCGCGGTCCAGGATCACCGCACCCACCGGCGGATTGGGGTAAGTGCTGCCCTTGACCTGCTCGGACAGCTCCATGGCGAGCCGCATGGCGGCTTCGACGTTCACCACGTCAGATGTTTGGCCGCCGCGGCGGCCTGCCTGCGCAACGACTCCACCGCGGCGTCCGGGTCGGCGGCGCCGAACACGGCCGAGCCGGCGACGAAGCAGTCCACTCCCGCCTCGGCGGCGGCTTCGATGGTGTCGGCGTTGATCCCGCCGTCGATCTCCACCACGATGGTCAGCTCACCCGCGTCGACGAGTCGCCGCACGATCCCCACCTTGGCCAGCACCTCGGGGATGAACTTCTGGCCGCCGAATCCGGGCTCGACCGACATGACCAGGATCGTGTCGAAGTCGCGCAGGATCTCCAGGTACGGCTCGATCGGCGTACCTGGCTTGACGGACAGCCCCGCCTTGGCGCCCGCAGCGCGGATGTCGCGGGCAACCCCGCGGGGATCATCGGTCGCCTCCGCGTGAAAGGTCACGTTGTAGGCGCCGGCCTCCGCATAGGGCGGCGCCCAGCGGGCCGGGTCGTCGATCATCAGGTGACAGTCCATCGGGATGTCGGTGACCCTGAGCAGGCTCTTGACCACCGGCAGGCCCAACGTGAGGTTCGGGACGAAGTGGTTGTCCATCACGTCGACGTGCAGCCAGTCGGCGCCGGCCACCGCGGCCGTCTCGTCGGCCAACCGGGCGAAGTCGGCGGCCAGGATCGACGGCGCGATCAGGGGTGCTGCCATGCCGGTCAGCCTATGTCGGCTCTTCGCGCGAGCGCTCATCGCACTACTTCGAGGCATGCCGCAAACATCGCGTCCGTCCCGTGCCGGTGCGGCCACAGCTGCACGTAGGGTCCGTCCCCGAGATCGTCAACCGGGTCGAACAGCGGCCGGGCGTCGATCGCCCGCACGGGCTGGCGGCGAATGGCGTCGGCCACCACGCCGACGGTTTCGGCCAGGTGCGGCGAACACGTCGCGTACAGCACCACCCCACCGGGACGGGTCAACGCGATGGCCGAGGCCAGCAGTTCGCGCTGAAGCTTCACCAGAGACGCGACGTCGCCGGGTTGACGGCGCCAGCGCGCCTCTGGCCTGCGCCGCAGCGCACCCAGCCCCGTACACGGCGCGTCCACCAGCACGCGGTCGAACGAGGCGGCGGGCAGTCCGGAATCGCGGCCGTCGACCCGCAGCACCTCCACGTCGAGTCCGACGGTGTTCCGCTCGACGAATTCGGCACGGTGTGGCGCCGGTTCGACGGCGGTCACCCGCGCGCCCGAGGCGGCAGCGATTGCCGCGAGCAGCGCCGTCTTGCCCCCGGGGCCCGCACACAGGTCCAGCCACCGACCCGTGTCGTCGTCGACGGGTGCCAGGGTCAGCGCCCTGGCCACCAACTGGCTGCCCTCGTCCTGCACCAGCGCCTGCCCATCGCGGACCGCGTCGAGCTGACCGGGGTCACCACCGTGAAGGTAGACCGCGTAGGGCGAATAGCGACCGGGGGTGCCGTGCACCGCCATGGCCAGCTCGTCGGCGGTGAGCGCCCCCGGTCGCGCGGCCAGGTGGACCTCCGGCCGCTCGTCGTCGTTGGCCAGAAGTGCGCCCAGCTGGCCCGCCTTCGCACCGAGCGCGTCGGCGAACGCCTGGGCGATCCACCGGGGGTGCGCGTGAGCGATGGCGATGTACCCGACCGGGTCGGTGTCCGCCGGTGGCGCGAGTTCCGCGACCCACGACGCCTCGTCGCCCTTGGAGATGTTGCGGAGCACACCGTTGACGAAACCGGCACGCGCCGTATCGAATTCGATCGCGGCCTGCTCGACCGTGGTGTCCACCGCGGCGTGGGCGTCGACGCGCATCCGCAGCAGTTGGTACGCACCGAGCCGCAGCAGGTCGAGCAAGACCGGGTCGATCTGATCGGCTGGCCGGTTCGCCGCGTTGGCGATCACGGCGTCGAGCAGACCGATGGCGCGACAGGTGCCGTAGGTGAGTTCGGTGGCGAATGCGGCGTCGCGGCTGGCGATCCCGCGCTCGCGCAGCATGGCGGGCAGCACGAGATTGGCGTAGGCATCGCGCTCCGACACCGCGCGCAGCACGTCGAAGGCGGCTTGCCGGGCGGGGTCGAGGGGCTTGCGGCGTGGACGCCGCTCGTGTGGTCTGTTCATTCGGCGTGTGCGCTCTCGTCCATGCGCGCACCGCGGGCCCAATCGGCGGCGTTCATCTCCTTCTTGCCGGGCGGCTGGATTGAGCCCAGCAGCACCGGCTGCGACGCGGTGCCGATCAGGACGCCGGCGCGTTCGACCCGGATCACGCCGGGCGGCAACGGGTCTCGATCGGACACGGTGAGGGGTCCGACCTTGACTCGCAGGTCCCCGATCAGCGTCCATGCGCCGGGATTGGGGGTGACGGCGCGGATGCGCCGATCCACCACGTGGGCGGGCAGGTCCCAGCGCACTCGTGCCTCCTCGACGGTGATCTTGGGCGCGACGGTGATGCCGTCCGATGGTTGAGGCACGGCGGTAAGGGTTCCGTCGGCGATGCCGTCCAGCGTCGTCTCCAGCAGGGCGGCACCGGAGTTCGACAGTCGCCCGAGGAGGTCGCCCGCGGTGTCGGTCGGGCGGATCGTCTCGGTGACGACGCCGAACACCGGCCCCGAGTCCAGGCTGA
>JAVRPF010000281.1:0-10064 GCA_032162385.1 Mycobacterium sp. | reverse complement strand
GAGGTATTCCTCGGCGGGCAATGGCATACCTTCGACGCGCGCCACAACACGCCGCGCATCGGCAGGGTGTTGATCGCGCGTGGCCGCGACGCCGCCGACGTCGCGCTCAGCAACACCGTCGGTCCCGCCACATTGACAAGCTTCAGGGTATGGACCGACGAGGTACCTACCGGTTGAGTGTCGTGGCGCATCCCGACGCCGAGTAGGTGAGTCCTCCAGAGCTCTCGCTTAGCCGCTGAGCTGCGCGACGATCGCCTTCTTGTCGATCTTGCCGAACGCGGTGGTCGGCAGTAACGCCATGAGTTGATTCTCCCGCTGCTCTACGTTGGGTTCCGTGACCACATCCGTCGAATCCGACCGGCGGGGGACGTTCACCAGGGTCGGTGCATGGCTGTGGCTCGGCGCGGCACTCGGGTACTTCGTCGCGGAGGCCATCGCCGCGGCGGCCATGGTGCCCACCTACAGCTACGCGACCGACTACATCAGCACGCTCGGGGCGCCCGGCCGGTCGCCGCTCGCCGGACTGATGAACGCCGCATTCGTCATCCAGGCGATCCTGTTTCCCGTCGGGGCGGCGCTGCTGGTTGCGGGAGGCCGGAACCGCAAGGCTTCGGTGTTCCTGGCCGTCGCAGTGATCAATGGCATCGGAAACCTCCTCGTCGCCACGGTGCACAGCGGCCCCTCCGGAAGCGGTCCGGATTGGCATGGGGTGGGGGCGTTTCTGGCCATCGCTGGCGGCAACGTCGCGGTCCTGGCCGGATCATCGGCGATTCGGCGGGCGGGTGCATCGCGGACCTACCGCGCGGTGTCCGTTGCGCTCGGCGTGCTGGGTCTGCTCTGTCTGGCCGGGTTGGTGCTCGACACGTCCCTGACCGTCCTGCCCATCGGCATCTGGGAGCGCGGCAGCGTGTACTCGGTCTACATCTGGCAGACGCTCACCGCGGTGTACCTCATCCGCCGCAAGGCCGAGTGCTAGCCGCTTCGCGCCTATATCTGCTGGGCGAGCGGCAGATCCATGTCGAACACCCTGGCGTGCACCACCGTCCGGTTGCGCAATGCGGCCCGCACCGCCCGGTGCAACCCGTCCTCGAGGTAGACCACACCCTGCCACCGCACGGCGTGCGGGAACAGATCGCCGTAGAAGGTCGAATCCTCCGAAAGCAGGCGGTCGAGTGCCAGCACGGTGGTGGTGGTGACCAACTCGTCGAGCCGGATCTGCCGCGGCGGGATCTGCGCCCACTGCCGATAGGACAGGTTGTGCTCGGGATACGGTTTGCCGTCGCGGACACCCTTGAAGATCACGACAGGAGCTTCGCTGACGGGCAAACCCGCAACCTCGGCGTCGGCATGAAAACGAGATTAATCCCCCGTGCTCGCGTTGTCCTCGCCACCGAAGTCCGCTCCGGCGCGGTCAGCGCTGCGCGTGCCCGTAAAATAACGGGAACCGGGAGGTGAACCATGGGTAGTGCCGACGACCGTCGCTTCGAGGTGCTGCGCGCCATCGTCGCGGACTTCGTAGCCACCAAGGAGCCGATCGGGTCCAAGTCCCTCGTCGAGCGCCACAATCTCGGCGTGTCGAGCGCCACCGTGCGCAACGACATGGCGGTGCTGGAGGCGGAAGGCTACATCGCCCAACCCCACACGAGTTCGGGTCGTGTACCCACCGAGAAGGGCTACCGCGAGTTCGTCGACCGGCTCGACGACGTGAAGCCGCTGTCAGCCGCCGAGCGACGGGCGATCCTGACCTTCCTGGAGTCTGGCGTCGACCTCGACGACGTGCTGCGGCGCGCGGTGCGGTTGCTCGCGCAGCTGACCCGGCAGGTTGCCATCGTGCAGTACCCGACGTTGTCGACGTCGAGCGTGCGTCACCTGGAGGTCGTGGCGCTCACGCCGGCCCGGTTGCTGCTGGTGGTCATCACCGACACGGGCCGGGTCGATCAGCGCGTCGTCGAACTCGGCGACGCCATCGACGACCATCAGCTGACCCAGCTTCGCGAGCGCCTCGCGGCCGCGCTGGAGGGCAAGCCGCTGTCGGCCGCGTCGATCGCCGTGGCGGACCTCGCAGGCCACCTCGACGGCAACGGCGGACTTGGCGACGCGGTCGGTCGGGCCGCGACGGTGCTGGTCGAGACCCTCGTCGAGCACAGCGAAGAGCGTTTGCTACTGGGTGGCACCGCAAATTTGACGCGCAACACCGCCGACTTCGGTGGATCGCTGCGTTCGGTGCTCGAAGCGCTCGAGGAGCAGGTGGTGGTGTTGCGGTTGCTGGCCGTGCAGCAGGGGGCCGGTAAGGTCACTGTACGAATCGGGCACGAGACCGAGGCCGAGCAGATGATCGGAACCTCGGTGGTAAGCACGACCTACGGCAGCCTGGGCAAGGTGTACGGCGGCATGGGTGTGGTCGGTCCCACTCGAATGGACTATCCGGGAACCATTGCCAACGTCGCGGCGGTTGCTCTCTACATAGGCGAAGTCTTGGGCACCCGCTAAGGGGTGCGAGTAGCCGCGTGACGCGGCATGGAAGGTTTGGCGTGGCACGCGACTACTACGGCCTGCTCGGAGTGAGCAAGGGCGCGAGCGATACGGACATCAAGAAGGCGTACCGCAGGCTGGCGCGCGAGTTGCACCCCGACGTCAACCCCGACGAGGGTGCGCAGGCGAAGTTCAAGGAGATCAGCGTCGCCTACGAGGTGCTCAGCGATCCGGAGAAGCGCCGGATCGTCGACCTCGGCGGCGACCCGATGGAGAGTGCCGGCGCGTCGGCGGGCAACGGGTTCGCCGGATTCGGCGGCCTCGGTGACGTGTTCGAAGCGTTCTTCGGCGGCGGCGCCGGCTCCCGCGGACCGATCGGCCGGGTGCGGCCCGGTTCGGATTCGCTGTTGCGGATGCGGATGGATCTGTCCGAGTGTGCGACCGGGGTGACCAAGCACGTCACCGTCGACACCGCGATCCTGTGCGACCTGTGCCAGGGCAGGGGCACCCACGGCAACACCACCGCCGTCACCTGTGACACCTGCGGCGGGCACGGTGAGGTGCAGAGCGTGCAGCGCTCGCTGCTCGGCCAGGTGATGACGTCGCGACCATGCCCGGTGTGTGGCGGCGTCGGCGAGGTCATCCCCGACCCCTGCCACCGCTGCGGTGGCGACGGTCGGGTCAGGGCCCGTCGCGAGGTCAGCGTCAAGATCCCCGCAGGCGTCGGCGAGGGCATGCGCGTCCGGCTGGCGGCCCAGGGTGAGGTGGGACCCGGCGGCGGCCCCGCCGGTGACCTGTACGTCGAGGTCCACGAACAACCCCACGACATCTTCGTGCGCGACGGCGACGACCTGCACTGCACCGTCTCGGTGCCGATGGTCGACGCCGCGCTGGGCACCTCCGTCTCCGTCGACGCCATCATCGACGGGCCCACGGACATCACCATCGCCGCGGGCACGCAGCCGGGATCGGTCGTGTCGTTGCGTGGTCACGGCATGCCGCACCTGCGCTCGGGGGTGCGCGGCAACCTGCACGCCCACGTCGAGGTCGTGGTGCCGTCGCGGCTGGATACCCAGGACACCGAGTTGCTGCGCAAGCTCAAGGAACATCGGGTCCGTGACGCGGCGGAGGTCAAGTCGACGCATGCGACGTCCGCCGGCGGCGGGTTGTTCAACCGGTTGCGCGAGACCTTCACCGGTCGCTAGGCGGCTCGGTCGAGTAATGAGCCGGGCGCTGTTCTACGTCGATGAGCTGCCCGAGGTCGGTGGGCTCGCCGTGGTCGACGGCGACGAGGGATTCCACGCTGCCAACGTGCGCCGGATCCGACCCGGAGAGGAACTCGACATCGGCGACGGTACGGGCACCGTCGCGCAGTGCGTGATCGAGGACGCCGCGAAGGGCCGTCTGACGGCCCGGGTGCTCAGTCGCCGGACGGTCGAGCGGCCCAGTCCTCAGGTCACCGTGGTGCAGGCGCTGCCCAAATCGGACCGGTCCGAGTTGGCCGTCGAGCTGGCCACCGAGGCGGGCGCGGATGCGTTCGTACCGTGGCAGTCCGAGCGCTGCGTGGCCCGGTGGGACGGATCGGCCCGGGTGGACAAGGGACTACGGCGCTGGCAGGCGGTCGCGCGTTCGGCCGCCCGCCAATCGCGTCGCCCGTACGTCCCGTCGGTGATTTCGGTGGTGTCCACCCCCGAACTGGTGGCCGCCGTCGGTGTCAGGACCGCCGACGGCGCGGTGGTGCTGGTGCTGCACGAGTCGGCGACCCGGTCATTGACGAAAGTGCCACTGGTGCAGGCGCGTTCGGTGATGCTCATCGTCGGGCCCGAAGGTGGCATCAGCGACGACGAGGTCGCCGCGCTGTCCGGCGCGGGAGCGATACCGGTGCGGTTGGGACCGACGGTGCTGCGGACGTCTACCGCCGCCGCGGTCGCCCTTGGCGCGCTCGGTGTGCTGACACCGCGCTGGGCGGTCTGACCTGCAGGTTCCACCGGTTTCCGGTGATGACGCGCATCAGTAGCGACGGGCGAAACAAATTGGTCGCCGGGTCTAGAAGTTGAAGTACCCGCAGGGCTGTCCGTCGACGCCGATCAGCGTGAGGATCATCATGTCGTTCTCGTAGGCCAACAAGCCTGCCCCGGTTGAGCGTTGGAGGGTAGGTCCGATCACCGCGACCTTCTCGGCGATCACGCCGTGCGGCATTCGAAAGAAATGACTCGAGTAGTTCAAATTCACCGCGTAGCTCTGCTCGTCGGCCGCCCATAGCCGTGCGCCTCGAGGAACGCCGGTGTGCGGGCCGATCGCCCTGTCGCATCGACTGCCAGTCGGCGTCGAGCACACTTTCCTGACCGCTCTCACGCTCGACCACCCGAACCGCACTGACGCGATCAACGGCCATGATCGGTTCGACCACGTCGTGGCCATCCAATGCCGTCACGTTCTCGATCGCCCGCACCCGCCGCCGGACATGGGTCTCCAACAGCGGCCGACTGGCCAGTTGCATGGTGATCGCGTCGGGGTTCGCGAACTCTCCCGATCGGCACAACACGTGCTCACCGACCCGCACATAGAACTGCGAAGGGTCGGTGCCGTCGAGGACGGGGGCGCCGGCAGCCGCGAGATCGTCGATCAATCCCGGGAACAGCTCGGCCAGGATGCACCACCCGCGACTCAACATCATATGTAGATGCCGGCCCTGCGGAACCCCTCGCCGCTGAGTTGTGTTCTCAGGCAACACATCGCGCTCCACGACCGTGACAGATTCGTAGAAATCTGCCAGCACTCGGGCGGCAAGCAACCCACCCATGCTTGCGCCACATACCACCGCTGGCCCGCGCTGGGGCACGGCAAACCTCCCCGGCCGGCGTTCCCCGGCAACCGTCACCCTCACATCGATGACCAAGACCTGTACAGGCTCCTGCCGGGTCACGACTTCACGAGAATCCCGGCCACGCCGACGGCAGACCTGACCGCGTCTACGTCCCGGGTGCCCGCAGGGTGGCGTGGTCGACGGCGGCCATGTCGATGGTCTGACCGCTGAGAGCGGGTGCGTCGGGGGCGGCGAGCCAGTGTGCGAGCCGGGCCAGTGGCTCACCACCATCGCCACCGGTGACGACGAGCAGGCAGCGGATGCCGTCGGGGGCCCAGTCCACCGCGAACAGTTGCACGCTCATGGCGAGCGCGGCTGCGACGACGCCGTCGCCGGCGGATCGCACCGCCGCCCGGCCGGGTGGGGTCGCGACGGCGACCACGACCAGACCTCGACCGGACCGCAACCGCTCCCGGCGCTCGGTGATGCCGCGGACGACCTCGCCGGTGGCGTCCATGGCTGCGGCCGCCGACCACGTTCCGTCGCCGCCGTCCTGCGGTGTCGGTGTGATGACCAGCAGGCCTACCGGTGTGTTCGCGTGCGGGTCGGCGGGTGTCCAGCCCAGCGCTCCCAGCGCCTCGATGAGCGTGCCGTCGCTGCCGGGTCCGCAGACCAGGACGTGGCGATCGGTTGGCGCAGTCACTTCGGTCGCCCGGCGTCGAGGGCGCTATGCATGCCGCCGTCGACGAGGATGTCGGCACCGGTCGCGAAGCCTGCCGCGTCGGACAGCAAGAAGGCCACTGCGTCGGCGGTGTCTTCGGGGCGCCCGAGACGCCCGAGCGGGGGCAGCGTGGGAAATGCCTGGTCGCCGAACGCACCGAGGCTCGGGGCCATGCCGGGCTCGGTGTCACCCGGGTTGACCGCGTTGACCCGGATGCCCCGTCGGCCGTATTCGGCCGCCAATGCACGGCACGCCGCCAGCAAGGCGGCCTTGGACACCGAGTAGGCGCCGATCTCGGTTTCACCCCAAGCGCCGGCGTTCGACGCGACGGCCACGATCGCACCACCCGCGGGCATCAGCGCCGCCGCGGTCTGTGCCTGGGTGACCGGAACGGTGACGTTGACCCGCAGCACGTCGGCCAACTCGGCCGGGGCGGTCTGATCCAGGCGGAGGTGCACGATGGTGCCCGCGTTGAGTACCAGGCCGTGCAGCCCGCCGAGGTGCCGCGCGGCCTCCTCGACGACGGGTGCGCCGTCGCGGTTGTCGTCGTGGGGGAGGTAGGTGGCCCCGGTGGCCGCCGCCAGCGCCTCGCCGCGGCTTCGATCGCGGCCGCTGAATGCCACCCTGTCGCCGGCGCTGACCAGGGTGTGGACGATCGCCTGGCCGATTGCTCCGGTCCCGCCGCAGACCAGCACACCCTTGGACACCCGACCATTATCGCCTCGACCTGCGACGGCGCGCCCGCTGAACGGGAAGGTGGTCGACATAACCATTGGGGCGTGACGGTGACCAGCGGTAAACTCGACAATGAACGACCTAGACCCGGCCACAACCCGGTTAGAACCCAGAAAGCAGGCACTGAACCCCACGTGACCCCCCGCGAGACGAACGCTGCCTCATCGGACACGTCCGTTCGAAGCAGCATCAATGTTCCGCCCGATCTCGTCGTGGGCCTGCTTGGTTCCGCCGACGAGAATCTGCGCGCGCTAGAGCACCTGCTGACCGCCGACCTTCACGTGCGCGGCAACGCCTTGACCCTGACCGGCGAACCCGCCGACGTGGCAGTGGCCGAGCGAGCGGTGTCAGAGCTCATCGCCGTGGTGGCCGGCGGCCAGACTCTCACCCCCGAGGCCGTGCGCCACGGCGTCGCCATGCTGACCGGCACCGACGAGGAGTCGCCTGCCGAGGTGCTGACGCTGGACATCCTGTCGCGGCGCGGCAAGACGATCCGCCCCAAGACGCTGAACCAGAAGCGCTACGTCGATGCCATCGACGCGCACACCATCGTGTTCGGCATCGGCCCGGCGGGCACGGGCAAGACGTATCTGGCCATGGCCAAGGCGGTCAAGGCTCTGCAGTCCAAGCAGGTCTCCCGCATCATCCTCACCCGGCCCGCCGTGGAAGCCGGTGAACGCCTTGGCTTTCTGCCCGGCACGCTGTCGGAGAAGATCGACCCGTATCTGCGCCCGCTCTACGACGCCTTGCACGACATGATGGATCCCGAGCTGATCCCGAAGCTGATGAGCGCCGGGGTCATCGAGGTCGCGCCGCTGGCATACATGCGTGGCCGGTCGTTGAATGACGCGTTCATCATTCTCGACGAGGCGCAGAACACCACCGCCGAGCAGATGAAGATGTTCCTGACCCGCTTGGGATTTGGGTCGAAGATCGTCGTCACCGGTGACGTCACGCAGGTCGACCTGCACGGTGGCGCCACGTCCGGCCTGCGGGCGGCCGTCGACGTCCTCGACGGCATCGACGACATCCACGTCTCCGAACTCACCAGCTCCGACGTGGTGCGCCATCGCCTGGTGTCCGAGATCGTCGACGCCTACGCCAGAGCCGAGGAGCCGGCATCGATGAACCGCGCCCAGCGCAGAGCCGGCCCCGGCCGGCCGCGACGGTGATCGCCGAATGAGCATCGAGGTATCCAACGAGTCGGGCGTCGACGTCTCCGAGACCGAACTCATCAGCGTCGCAAAGTTCGTCATCGCGAAGATGGACGTGAACCCGGCGGCCGAACTGTCCATGGTGTTGCTCGATACCTCGGCCATGGCCGACCTGCACATGCGGTGGATGGATCTCCCGGGACCCACCGACGTGATGAGCTTCCCGATGGACGAGCTGGAACCGGGTGGTCGTCCCGACGCGCCCGATCCGGGACCGTCGATGCTCGGAGACATCGTGCTGTGCCCGGAGTTCGCGGCCAAACAGGCTGAGTCGGCAGGACATTCGCTCGGTCATGAGCTCGCGCTGCTGACCGTGCACGGGGTGCTGCACCTGCTCGGCTACGACCACGCCGAGCCGGATGAGGAGAAGGAGATGTTCGCCCTGCAAGGCCAACTGCTCGAGCAGTGGGTGGCGGACCAGGTTGCGGCATACCACCAGGACCGCCAGACCGAGAGGGACCGGCGTCTGCTCGACGAGTCCCGACTCTTCGACGAACCGTGACCGGAATCGCTTCGCTCATAGGCGCTCTCGCGCTCATCGGCCTGGGTGGTCTATTCGCCGCGATCGACGCCGCCGTCAGCACGGTCTCCATCGCTCGAATCGACGAGTTGGTGCGTGACGAGCGTCCTGGCGCGGCTCGGCTGGCCCGCATCATCGCCGACCGGCCGCGCTACATCAATCTCGTCGTCCTGCTGCGCATCACCTGCGAGACGGCGGCGACCGTGCTGCTGGTGGCATACCTGTACGAAGGCCTCGGACTGACCTCGGGGCTGTTGGCCGCCGCAGCCATCATGGTGGTTGTCAGCTTCGTGGCCATCGGGGTGGGCCCGCGTACCATCGGCCGCCAGCACGCCTATTCCATCGCGCTGATGGCCGCCCTTCCGCTGCAAGCGATCTCGATACTGCTCACACCGCTGAGCCGCCTGCTGGTGTTGATGGGCAACGCGCTCACGCCCGGCCGCGGCTTCCGCAACGGCCCGTTCGCCTCCGAGATCGAGCTGCGCGAGGTGGTCGACCTCGCCCAGCAGCGCGGCGTGGTGGCCGACGACGAGCGGCGGATGATCCAGTCGGTCTTCGAGCTTGGCGACACCCCGGCACGCGAGGTCATGGTGCCCCGCACCGAGATGGTGTGGATCGAGTCCGACAAGACCGCGGGCCAGGCCACCTCGCTGGCAGTGCGCAGTGGGCACTCCCGCATACCGGTGATCGGCGAGAACGTCGACGACGTCGTCGGCGTCGTCTACCTCAAGGACCTCGTTCAACAGACGTACTACTCGACCAACGGCGGCCGTGACACCAAGGTCACCGAGGTGATGCGCCCCGCGGTGTTCGTGCCCGACTCCAAGCCGCTCGACGCGCTGCTGCGCGAGATGCAGCGCGACCGCAACCACATGGCGTTGCTGGTCGACGAATACGGCGCGATCGCGGGTCTGGTCACCATCGAGGACGTGTTGGAGGAGATCGTCGGCGAGATCGCTGACGAGTACGACACCGACGAGGTCGCTCCCGTGGAGGAGTTGGGGGACGGCAACTTCCGGGTGTCCGCCCGGCTGCCCCTGGAGGACCTCGCAGAACTGTACGACCTCGAGGTCGACGAGGACCTCGACGTGGACACCGTCGGTGGACTGCTCGCCCACGAGTTGGGCCGGGTGCCGCTGCCCGGCGCCGAGGTGACCTGGGATTCGCTGCGGCTGCGTGCCGAGGGTGGCCAGGACCACCGCGGCCGGGTGCGCATCGGCACCGTGCTCGTCAAACCGACCGAACCCGAGGAGGGGGAGCGATGAGCCTCGACGCCGAGGACACCAAGCTGGTGGTGCTCGCGCGCGGCGCGATGGCCCGCGCGGAGGCAGGCAGCGGAGCGGCCGTCCGCGACGCCGACGGCCGGACCTACGCCGGTGCCCCCGTCGCACTGAACGCGTTGTCGCTGACCGCACTTCAGGCCGCCGTCGCCGCGGCGGTGTCGAGCGGCGCGTCCGGCCTCGAGGCGGCGGTGCTGGTCGGCGGCCCGGCCGACGACGCAGGCGTTGCAGCGGTGCAGGAGTTGTCGGCCGACGCCGTCGTCATCGTCACGGACCGGGCCGGGAACCCGCTGTGACCGAATTCCGTTCCGGCTTC
>JAVRPF010000280.1:0-4256 GCA_032162385.1 Mycobacterium sp. | reverse complement strand
AGCAGTTCGACCGCCCGATCGGCGGGTTCCAGCTCACCCAACAGAAACTCGCCGACATGACACTCGAGTACGCGAAGGGATACCTGCTGGCGCTACATCTGGGTCGGCGCAAGGACTCCACCGGCCTTGCCGGTCCCCAAGTCAGTCTCGGCAAGCTCAACAACGTGCGCGAAGCACTGACCATCGCCCGCACTGCCCGCACCATCTTGGGCGCCAGCGGCATCACCTCGGAGTATCCGGTCATGCGGCACGCCAACAACCTGGAATCCGTACTCACCTATGAAGGAACCAGTGAGATGCATACGCTCGTGATCGGTCAGGCGCTCACCGGCGCAGCCGCGTTCCGGTGACGGCCGATAGTTGGGATGCGTAGTGGCTGAACCGATTGACGACTACTTCACCGAGACGATCTTGGCGTCGCCCGACGGCGGAGGCACGCTGATTCCTAGCGGCGCGCTTAGTCCGCAGGCCTGGCTCGACCTGTTCGACGCACAACTCGGCAGCCGCCATCTCGACCTTGCTGCGCGCTGGCTGCGCTCGCACGGAAGGGGCTACTACACCATCGGTTCATCGGGTCACGAGGGCAATGCCGCAGTGGCCGCGGCGCTGCGCCGAACGGATCCGGCGTTGCTGCACTACCGCTCCGGTGGGTTCTTCCTGGCCCGCGCGGCCCAAGTGGATGGCAGCGACCCGCTGCGCGACGTCCTGCTGAGCCTTGTCGGCGCGACGGACGAACCAATTACGGGCGGGCGGCACAAGGTGTTCGGCAGGCACGACCTGAACATCATCCCGCAGACCTCGACCATCGCGTCGCACCTACCACGGGCGGTCGGCGTCGCCTTCTCGATCGCACGCGCCAAGAAGTTGGGGGTCGAATGTCCTTGGCCCAGTGATGCCCTGGCGGTCTGCAGCTTCGGTGACGCGTCGGCGAACCACTCCACAGCGGTCGGCGCCATCAACACTGCGATGCACGGCGCGTATCAAGGCCTACCGATGCCGCTGCTGTTCGTCTGCGAGGACAACGGTATCGGCATCAGCGTGAAGACACCTCGCGGTTGGATTGCCCGGACGTATGCGAATCGCGACGGCCTCGAGTACTTCAGCGCCGACGGCTCCGACCTTGCCGGCATCTTCGGCACCACCGCAGCCGCTGCGGAGTGGGTGCGGGCCCACCGTAGACCAGCATTCCTGCATCTGCGCACCGTCCGCTTGATGGCACACGCGGGATCCGACTATGAACCCGCCTACCGGCAGCCGAAGGAGATCGCAGCCGATTATGACCGGGATCCCGTGCTGTGCACCGCCAAAGCACTCATCCGACAAGGCCTGCTGACGCCGACCCAGGTCGTGGAGCGCTACGAGGCCAAACGATCCCGGGTCATCGACATGGCCTCCGAGGTCGCCGATCTGGCCCAACTCGACAGCGCCCATGCCGTGATGGAGCCACTGCGGGCGAGCCGGGAGGACGCAGCGGCCGCGTCGGCCCGCTCGCTCCCCGCGTCGGCAGTCGACGTTGGTGGTGACGACACACCCTTGACCCTGGCGCTGGCCATCAACCGAGCGCTGCAGGACGTGCTGGCCCGCCATCCCGAGGCACTGCTCTTCGGCGAAGACGTCGCCCGCAAGGGCGGCGTGTACGGGGTCACCCGTGGCCTGCAATCCAAGGCCGGTACGGCGCGGGTCTTCGACACGCTGCTCGACGAACAAGCGATCCTCGGCTTGGCGCTGGGCGCCGGAGTGTCTGGGTTGCTTCCAATTCCAGAGATTCAATACCTCGCCTACGTGCACAACGCCGCCGACCAGATCCGCGGCGAGGGCGCGACACTGCAATTCTTCGCCAATCGGCAGTACCGAAACCCGATGGTGGTGCGCATCGCGGGATACGCCTATCAGAAGGGCTTCGGCGGGCATTTCCACAACGACAACTCGATCGCGGCGCTGCGCGACATTCCCGGTGTCGTGATCGCCTCAGCGTCGCGCCCGGATGACGCCGCGGCCATGATGCACAGCTGCGTCGAGGCGGCCTCGGCTGCGGGCATCGTCTGTGTATTCCTCGAACCCATCGCCCTGTACCACACGCGCGACCTCCACTCCGATGGCGACGACGGTTGGTTGGCGCGCTATCCGGACCTCACCGCCGAACCCCACGCCCCGATCGGGCGGGCCCGCACCTACGGTGACGGCACCGATCTGACCCTTCTCGCATTCGGCAACGGGTTGAGGATGAGCCTGCGCGTCGCGCAGAGGCTTGAGCGTATCGGCATCAGCAGCCGCACCGTCGATCTGCGCTGGCTGGCGCCCCTGCCCGTTGACGACCTCATTCGAGAGGCCGACGCCACCGGCAAGGCACTGATCGTCGACGAGACCCGGAAAACCGGGGGAGTCGGGGAAGGAATCCTCGCCGCCCTACTCGAGCACGGATTCACCGGAAGTCTCGACCGTGTCGCGAGCGCTGATAGCTTCATTCCGCTCGGTGACGCCGCACTCGAAGTGCTGTTGTCAGAGGATGCGATCGAGGCCGCCGCGATGAAGCTGGTTCGCTCAGCTTAGTGCAGCTGGACGAATCCCCAATCGCCGCAGTGATGCAAACTCAAGGTCGCGCTCAGGGTATGTGACGCACTGGCTCCATCTGCAGTGGGTCGCGACCGGTGAAGGCGACGAGCTGCTCGAGCGCTGGCATCGACAAGGACCGGCACGGGTGGATTGAAACCAGCGGTGGCGCGGCTTTCCGTGGTGAGGGCCTGGCGCGCCAGACCGAGGACGTGCGCGGCGAGGGCGTCCGAGACGTGGAGGGGCCGGTTCAGCGCGACGGCGAAGTCCCAGCCGTGGACCACGAGTTCGAGGCACAGGATGCCGAGCGCACGATGTGCGGGAAGCGTCCGCCCGCTAAACACGACATCTTCAGTCAATCCGCGGCGGCGCCATCCCGACAGGATCGGTTGCGTAACTTGATGGACGCGTCGGTCGATGGCGCCCCCATCGAGCATCGCGGCTGGAACGCCGATTGCGGCGCCGAGGCGGACGATGGTGTCGATGAGATGGTCGGCGAGGGCCTGCACATCCCAGTCGCGACAGGGTGTGGGACGGTGGAGGTCGTCGTCGCAGATCGTCTCGACGACATCGTGCACCAGGACCAATGCCTGTTCGGCACTGGTGAATTCGTCCACGAGCTCTCCCGTTAGGGCTCGTAGGACGGATAGTCGGTGTATCCGTGGGGGCCGGGTGTGTAATGCAATGACCGGTCTCAGGCGATTGCGCTACACACCAGCGTCGGCTTGGCGCACAGGTTCGGTTCGGTACAAGCCGTCACCCACCTGGGGATCGGGACGGACATCGTCGGCACTGATCGAGAAATGCTCCCGCCAGGGTTCGCCGATCGGGTGCATGTGTTGTGGCCACGTCATGACCTCGGCTATGCGCTGGCCGAAGTCATCGCACGTCAAGTCGAGGCCAACCCGGCAAAGGGGCATCCGCTGACCTTCCCCGGTCACCTGCATCAGCTGATGTTCCCAAAGGCGCCGGCGGTGACGTGGTTCGACGTCGTACGCGCCGCCGGTTGGAATGATCAACCGAGCGAGGACGGTCCGCTGGCGGCGTCGCACGGGTCGGATACCGACTAGGGCGTGTCTCCCCCAATGGGGACGTGTTGACCAGTGACGATTGACCGGTGACGCGTACGGGTGTGATTTCTGATGAGTTCTGGGCGGCGGTCGAATCGGTGATGCCCTCGGATGTGGGCAAGCGGGGCGGCAGATTCGGTGACCATCGTCTGATCCTGGAAGGGATCGCGTGGCGTTTCCGCACGGGTAGCCCGTGGCGGGACCTGCCTGCCGATTTCGGTCCGTGGCAGACGGTGTGGAAGCGTCATCATCGCTGGTCGTTGGACGGTACCTACGATGCGATGGTGGACCAGGTCGTCGCGGTGTTCGGGGGTGACGTCGCGATGGTCGAGGACTTCGGGGAGCTGCTGTCGGTGGATTCGACGAGTGTGCGGGCGCATCAACATGGCGCGGGCGCACGTTCGGACACGTTGAACACAGGGGGCTCTGTCGAATTACAAGAAATCTGCCGATGAGCCCGAGGATCACGCGATCGGGCGTTCCCGCGGCGGGCTCACCACGAAGATCCACGCCCTGATCGATCAGCGACAGGCACCCGTTACCGTCCGGTTGACTGCCGGCCAGGCTGGTGACAACCCTGAGTTGGTGCCGTTGCTTGACGACTACACCGAGGGCTGCAAGCAAAAGGGCGCGCCA
>JAVRPF010000279.1:0-6709 GCA_032162385.1 Mycobacterium sp. | reverse complement strand
CTGGTGCGCACCGAGTTTCTGTTCCTCGGCCGCCAGGACGCCCCCGACGTCGAGGAGCAGTTCGCGGTCTACCGCAAGATCGCCGAATCGCTGGACGGGCGCCGGATCACCCTGCGCACGCTCGACGTCGGCGGAGACAAACCGCTGGAGTTCCTGCCCACACCCGCCGAGATGAACCCATTCCTCGGGGTGCGTGGCATCCGGCTGTCGCTGGCTCATCCGGACCTGCTGGCCGACCAGCTGTTGGCGATGGTGCGGCTGGCCGAGCAGACACCGGTCAGCGTGATGTTCCCGATGATCAGCACGCTCGACGAACTGTTCGCCGGGCGCAGGCTGCTGGACGAGGCGATCGCGCGCAGCGGGCGAAACCGGCCTGCGGGCCTGCAGCTCGGCATGATGGTCGAGGTGCCCGCGGCGGCGCTCAAGGCCGCGGCGTTCGCCCGGCACGTCGACTTCTTCTCCATCGGCACCAATGACCTCACGCAGTACGCGCTGGCGGCCGACCGCAACAACGACTCCGTCACCGCGATCGGCGACGCGTTCGATCCGGGGCTCTTGGCGTTGGTACGGGCCACCTGCCAGGGCGCGGCGGGACGCGCGACGGTGTCGGTGTGCGGTGAATTCGCCTCCGACGAGCGCGCCGTCCCGCTGCTGCTGGGGATGGGCGTCGACGCGCTGTCCGTCACGCCGCCGGCGATACCGGCGACCAAGGAGGCCGCGCGCGCCGTGGACACCGGCGAGGCCCGCCGGCTGGCCGAAGAGGTGCTGTCGGTTGACAGCGCCGCCGCGGTGCGCGAGCGGCTGGGCTGACGTCGACTACGGCGCCCACGGGCTGACGGTCGTATCGGAACTCCCCGTCGTAGTTTCCGTACCCGGTTTCGTGGTGTTGACGGGTCAGGTGTTCACAGTTGAATGCCGGGCAACCTTGGTTACCGATTCGGGATCCGCTTAGCGTGGCAAGAAGCTATTGTCAGCTTCATTGCAGCTAACCCACAGGGCTCAGCACTTCCGTCGATGTCCCTAACCAGGAGTCAGACTCATGCTCGAGGTGATCGACAAGGGGACTTGCAGTGAAGCTCACCCGGTACCGCTGCTCTTCGTCCACGGGGCTTGGCATGCCGCGTGGTGCTGGGACGAACACTTCCTGAACTTCTTCGCCGACAAGGGTTACCGCGCCCTGGCGGTGAGCCTTCGCGGCCACGGAAATAGCCGATCCCCGAAGCCTGTTCGCGCCTGCACGATCGCCGATTACGTCGATGACGTCGAGTCAGTCGCCGACAGCTTGCTCACGAGACCTGTGGTGATCGGTCACTCCATGGGCGGTGGGATTGTGCAGAAATATCTGGAGTCGCACGAAGCGCCCGCCGGCGTTCTTCTGGCGTCCGTTCCCCCCGAGGAATCCGTGGGGCCATGCTGCGATTCGCGAAGCGACACCCCTGGCTCACTGTGAAATCAGCGCTCACCGGCGACACGATGGCGACCCTCAGTACCCCTGAACGTGCCCGTGAATACATGTTCTCGGCACGGACTCCTGAGTCGCTGGTCGTCGATTGTGTGGGGCGGTTCCAGCAAGAGAGCAGACGAGCGATCTACCTGGATCTGATGTTTCTGAGCCTGCCGAGACCCCAAAACGTCACGGCGCCCGTGCTGGTTTTGGGCGCGGAGGGCGACGGCTGCGTCAGCTCTGAGGAAGTCCACGCGACGGCACGCGCGTATCACACCGAAGCAGAACTCTTCCCTGAAATGGGACACGACATGATGCTCGAGCCCGAATGGGCCGCGGTCGCCGAACGAATCCATACATGGCTCGAATCGCGTGACCTCCGACTCGACGAGGACGGCACGAGTCAGCACGTAGCGACCCCGTAGGCCAGGCCACCAGCGATACTCGATAGTTTTCACGGTGTTGTCTGCCCCGTGAGCGGTTGCCGGTGAAGGCGGCGGAATTGCGTGACTTCGAGCGCGAACTTCCCGCAGCGCCACGCGTGCACATCGACGTTGCCGCCGCTCAGACCCTTGAAGCCCTCGATGCTCCTTCGGGGATTCCGGCCGTGGTCGAATGACCTGACCCGCTCGCGCCGACCTCCCACCGAAAGCGACCGACTTTCATGAACATTTGCGTCTTCCTCTCCGCCGCCGACCTCGACGAGCGCTACACCCGGCCGGCCCGTGAGTTCGCCGAGGCGATCGGCAAAGGCGGGCACACCCTGGTATGGGGCGGATCCAATACCGGCCTGATGAAGGTCGTCGCTGACGGAGTCCAGGAGACCGGAGGGCGGCTGGTCGGAATCTCGGTCGAGTTTCTCCGGGATTGGGCCAGGAAGGACGCCGACGAGATGGTGATCACCAAGGATCTTGCCGAACGGAAGGCGCTGATGCTCGGCCGATCGGATGCGGTCGTCGTGATGGCCGGCGGCCTCGGCACGCTGGACGAGGCGACCGAGATCCTGGAGCAGAGAAAGCACCGACTGCACGACAAGCCGGTGGTACTGCTGAACACGGCGGGCTTCTACGACGGGTTGATCATCCAGCTCCGGCGGATGGAGGACGAGGGATTCCTACCGGTGCCGGTGGCCGAGCTGGTCCACTTCGCCGACGAAGGTGCCGACGCTCTCGCCTACCTGGAAGAGATCGTCGCCCACCGCTTCCTCGCGGGCGCCCCACAGCCGGTCCGCCCGGATTGGGTCGACGAGAAACGAGATACCCGAAGCGAGCCGGATGCTGCCCGCCGCTAGCGCGGCACGGTCGATCGACATGACCGCAGCCTAAGACGCAACCTCTCGACGGGGGGACGGTTAGCCCGGTTCGACGACCCACGACCCTTGGCGCAGCACCCCCGTTACGGCAAGGTCTGCGTTCAGCACCACCAAGTCGGCGCTAGCCCCGGGGGCGAGGCCCGCGGACGGCAGACCCAACGCCCGTGCGGGGTTGAGCGACGCCTGACGGACGGCCAGCAGCAGGGCCTCGTCGCCGGGAAGCCCACTGTGGGTGACGGCGAATCTGAACACCCGGTTCATGGTCGCGGTGCTGCCTGCGATGGTGTCGGTTCCGGACACTCGCGCCACTCCGCCGACGACGTCCACCGCCAATGGCCCGAGGTGATAGACCCCGTCGGCCATTCCCGTCGCCGCCATCGCGTCGGTCACCAACGACACCCGGTCGGGTCCCGCGCTCCGGGTGACGTGTCGGTAGATGGCGGGATCGACGTGCACGCCATCGGTGATCAGTTCGACGATCACCCGGGAGTCCTCGAGGAGCGCAATGACCGGACCGGGTTCACGGCGATCGATCGGACGCATCGCATTGAACAGGTGTGTGCCCACCGTCGCTCCCGCGTCGATCGCCGTCCGGGTCTGCTCATAGGTCGCCTCGGTGTGGCCCACGGCAGCCACCACACCCGCATCCACGAGCTGCCGGATCGCCGCCAGGGCGCCGTCGCGTTCCGGCGCGAGGGTGACCATGCGCACGGTTCCCGCACCCGTGTGGAGGACGCGGTCGATCTCGGCGGGATCCGGGTCGCGCATCAGGGACGGCTGGTGGGCGCCGCACCGCTTCGCGGAAAGCCATGGCCCTTCCAGGTGGATGCCGTCGAGCAAGCCGGCACGAACGTCGTCGGCTAATCCCCTGACCTGGCGCAGCAATTCGGCGGGGCCGGCGGTGACCAGGGAGGCGACGAGCGTGGTGGTGCCGTGTCTGCGGTGCAGTGAAACGGCGGTGGACGTGTCGACGGCCGATGCGGTGGAGAAGTTCGCCCCTCCTCCGCCGTGCAGATGGGTGTCGACGAAGCCCGGCACCACCGTCACCGCGCCCAGATCGCGATCCGCGGGGCGGGGTGGGGCACCCGCGCCGGCCGCATGCACGGTATCCTGCGAAACCTCAATCCACCCGGGCCGCAACAGTTCTCGGCCCGTGAGCAGGGTTTCAGCGGTCATCAACATCGCGCCGCCTAGATGCTCTGCCAGTCGGGCTTCGAGCGGTACGTCTCACGGTAGTAGTCGACGAGCTGAAGCCGGCGGGCCGCGGCGTCATCGAGCAGTACCGTCACATGCGGGTGATGTTGCAGGATGGTCGCCGGCCATAGTGCGCTGACAGGGCCCTCGACCAGGTGATGCACGGCTTCGGCCTTGCTGCGACCGGTCGCCACCAGGATCACGTGCCGGGCCTCCATGATGGTCGCCAGTCCCTGGGTAAGGCAGTGCGTGGGCACCGATTCGACCTCGCCGCCGAAGAAGCGGGCGTTGTCGATCCGCGTCTGCCTGGTGAGCGTCTTGATCCGGGTCCGGGACGCCAGCGAGGACCCCGGCTCGTTGAACGCGATGTGCCCGTCGGTACCGATCCCGAGGATCTGGAGATCGACGCCGCCCGCGTCGCGAATCGCGTTCTCGTAGGCCGCACATGCTGCCGGGATGTCGGCGGACAGGCCGTCGGGACCCTGGACCGCGCCGGTCGCGAAGTCGACCCGCGACACGAACACGGTGTCGATGACGGTGCGGTACCGCTCGGGGTGGTCGGCGGGCAGGCCGACGTACTCATCGAGGGTGAAGCCGCGGGCCTGGGCGAACGAGATCAGCCCGGCATCGCGGCGCACCGCCAGCTCGTCGTAGACCGCCAGCGGCGATGTTCCGGTCGCAAGGCCAAGGACCGTGGCCGGTTTGCGTCCGAGCAGAGCGCCGATCGCGTCGGCGGCGACTCCGCCGATCTCGTTGGCGTCCGCCAGGATGACGACTTCCATCTACTTGTTGGCAGTGAAGAGGCTTGCACCGGAAGCGATGTCCGCACCAGCGATGACTGCATCGGACGGCAGGACGTTTCCAACTTCGCGTTCGTCCATGACCACAACGGGGACAATGGGATTGAGCCCTTTGGCCTCGACCGCCGGGACGTCGTAGGTGATGATCACCTGGCCCGCGGTGACGTCGTCGCCCTGGCTGACGTGCGTCGTGAAACCTTCGCCCTTCAGGGCCACGGTGTCCAGCCCAAGGTGGACCAGAACGCCCACGTTGTCCGGGGTCATGACGACGTAGGCATGCGGCATCAATCTCAAGAGTTTGCCGCTGACCGGAGCGACCGCGTCGATCACCCCGCGTGGGGGGTCGATGGCGGCACCGTAGCCCACCATGCCCTGAGAGAACACGGGGTCGGGGACGTCCTGCAGAGGAACCGCGCGCCCTGCGACGGGGGCGAGGACTTGCGTCGTGCTCACTATCACTGACTCCCTACTTGAAGGACAACCTTGTCCGGTCTTTTCCGAGCTGTGCGCACCAACGATACGAGCGTGCCGGCAAGAGGGTCTCACGTTCACGAGTTCTCGTCTAAGCTTCCGCACAGCTTCAGTGGCGGGCGACCATTGCGGCAGAGGAGAGACACCAGAAATGAGCGACACCACGAAACCTCAAGGAGTGCAGGAAAAGTCGGGTCTGCGCATTCCCGGCTTCGCACAATTGCAGAGGCTGGGCAAGAGCCTCATGCTACCGATTGCCGTGCTGCCCGCAGCGGGGATCCTGCTCCGACTGGGCCAGGACGATCTGCTGGGCAAGATCAAGGCGCCCGTCATCGGACCGTTCTTCCATGCCATGAGCGCCGCCGGCGGCGCCCTCTTCGACAACCTGCCCCTGCTCTTCGCCGTCGGTGTCGCCATTGGATTCGCCAAGAAGGCCGACGGCTCGACCGCACTGGCCGCCGTCGTGGGTTACCTGGTGGTGCAACAAGTCTTCAAGACCATGTCGCCGACCGTCCTCGCCGGCGTGGTCGACAAGGCCGGCGACCAAGCCCAAATCAATTACGGCGTGTTTGCGGGCATCGTGGTCGGTCTGGTCGCTGCGCTTCTCTTCGATCGCTACCACACCATCCAATTGCCGTCCTACCTTGGATTCTTCGGCGGCAGGCGCTTCGTCCCGATCGCCGTGTCACTGGCCTGCCTGTTCCTCTCGTTCGCCATGAGCTACTTCTATCCGATCTTCAACGCTGGACTGAATCATCTCGGAGCGTTCATCGGCGGCTCGGGAGCAATCGGTGCGTTCATCTACGGCTTCGCCAATCGCATGCTGATTCCGCTCGGTCTTCATCACATCGTGAATTCGTATATCTGGTTCATCTACGGCAGCTATCCCGGCCCGGACGGGAAAGTCATCCACGGCGACATCACGCGATTCACTGCCGGTGATCCGACGGGAGGCGCCTTCACGGCAGGCTTCTACCCGATTCTGATGTTCGGGCTACCGGCCGCAGCGCTGGCCATGATCCACGTGGCGAACAAGAAACAGCGAAAGGTCGCGGTTGGCATTCTGTCGGCCGCGGCGCTGACCGCGTTCCTGACCGGCATAACCGAGCCCCTCGAATTCGCGTTCATGTTCGTGGCCTTCCCGTTGTACTTCGTCCACGCGGTACTGACGGGACTCTCCCTGGCCATCGCCTACCTGCTCGACATACACCTGGGCTTCTCGTTCTCCGCGGGGCTCATCGACTTGCTTCTCTACGGCACCGCACCCGCCGCGAAGAACATCCCGCTGCTGATCGGCATGGGCGTCGTGTTCTTCGCCATCTACTACCTGTTGTTCCGGTTCGCGATCACGAAGTGGAACATGCGCACGCCCGGACGGGAGCCCGAGGACGAATTCGAGGCCGAGGAGGATGCGAACCTCGGCGAACGCTCAGAGTCAGTGACCGCCGTGGCGGCAGGCGGAACTGCGACCGCGACCGCGACCGCGAC
>JAVRPF010000278.1:0-2995 GCA_032162385.1 Mycobacterium sp. | reverse complement strand
TCGATTGCGGCGTCTCGGGCGGGGTGTGGGGACGACACAGCGGCTACGCGTTGATGGTCGGCGGTGACGCCGCCGACATCGACCGGTTGATGCCGGTCTTCGACGCATTGCGCCCGGATGGAGACAGAGCGGACTCCTTCGTCCACGTCGGCCCGGTCGGCGCGGGCCACTACGCGAAGATGGTTCACAACGGCATCGAGTCAGGGCTGATGCAGGCCTACGCCGAGGGGTACGAATTGCTCGCGGCAGAAGCGTCCATCGTGGACGTGCCCGCGGTCCTGCGTGCCTGGTCGAAGGGTGCCGTGGTCCGGTCCAGGATTCTTGACCTCCTAGTACAAGCCCTGTCCGAGGACCCCGAACTGGTCTCCCCATCCGGCCATGCCGAGGACTCTGGAGAAGGCCGGTGGACCCTGGAAGCGGCCATCGCACACGCCGTTCCCGCACCGGTCATCTCGGCTGCACTGTTCGCGCGGTTCGCCTCCCGTCAGGACGACTCGCCGGCCATGAAGGCCGTCTCGGCGCTGCGTAGCCAGTTCGGCGAGCGTGCCACCTTACGACGCGCCGAACCCGTCGGGATCGGCTGAACCGCAACGATGCCGACCGTCCCAAGTAGCGGTATCACCGCGACCTCCCGGCAACGGCTCAGTTACTCCGAACCCACCATCGAGAAATTCCGTCCGAGCACTACGAGCAGAGAGACTGACCAATGACATTGACAGTGAACGAAATCCGAACCGCACCGGCAGATCGCGGAGGCGCCGCATCGACGAGCGCCGTGTATCCCGCCGATTGGATCGAGCTGGACACCAAGGCTGTCGACACGGCTCGTGTTCTCGCCGCGGACGCGGTCGAGAAGGTCGGCAACGGTCATCCCGGGACGGCGATGAGCCTGGCCCCGCTCGCCTACACCCTGTTCCAGCGGGTGATGCGGCACGATCCGTTGGACGCCGACTGGGTCGGCCGGGATCGCTTGGTGCTCTCGTGTGGACATTCCAGCCTCACGCTGTACACCCAGCTGTATCTGGCGGGGTACGGCCTTGAACTGGACGACCTGAAGGCGCTGCGGACCTGGGGGTCCAAGACGCCAGGTCACCCCGAGGTCGGGCACACCCGCGGTGTGGAGATGACCACCGGCCCGCTGGGCCAAGGTCTGGCATCCGCGGTCGGCATGGCAATGGCGGCCCGGCGCGAGCGCGGGCTCTTCGACCCGGAGCCCGCCGGGGGCGAGAGCCCGTTCGACCACCACATCTACGTGATCGCCTCGGACGGCGACATCGAGGAGGGTGTGACGTCGGAGGCATCGTCGATCGCGGGCGTGCAGCAGCTGGGCAATCTGATCGTGTTCTACGACGACAACAAGATCTCCATCGAGGACGACACCGCCATCGCGCTGGGTGAGGACGTCGCCACCCGGTACGAGGCGTACGGCTGGCACGTGCAGGTCGTCGACAGCGGCGAAGACGTCTACGCGATCCTGGCGGCCGCCGACGCCGCCAAGGCCGTCAGCGATCGTCCCTCGATCATCCTGCTGCGCACCGTCATCGGCTTCCCAGCGCCGAAGAAGATGAACACCGGTGGGGTGCACGGCGCGGCACTGGGCGCCGACGAGGTCGCCGGGGTCAAGCGCGCTCTTGGCTTTGACCCGGACAAGAGCTTCGACGTCGACCCTGAGGTGCTGGCGCACGCGCGTCGGGTCGTCGACCGCGGCGACAAGATCCGGGCGCAGTGGCAGAAGGAGATGGATGCCTGGGCCACCAGGGAGCCGGAACGCTTCGAGCTGTTCTCGCGGCTACAGGAAGGCATCCTGCCAGACGGCTGGGCGGACGCGCTCCCCGTCTACGAACCCGGATCGAAGGGGGTGGCCACCCGCAAGGCGTCCGGCGCCGCGATCAACGCCCTCGCCCCGGTCCTTCCCGAACTCTGGGGTGGGTCCGCCGACCTGGCAGGCAGCAACAACACCACGATCGAAGGCGCGGACTCCTTCGGGCCGGTCTCCATCTCCACCAACGACTGGAACGCCCAGCCGTACGGGCGAAACCTGCATTTCGGGATCCGCGAGCACGCGATGGGATCGATCATCAACGGTATCGCGCTGCACGGGCCGACCCGCCCCTACGGCGGCACGTTCCTGGTGTTCAGCGACTACATGCGCCCGGCCGTGCGGCTTGCAGCGCTGATGAAGACCCCCGCCCTCTACGTCTGGACGCACGACTCGATCGGCCTCGGCGAAGACGGACCAACGCACCAGCCGATCGAGCACCTCGCCTCGCTGCGCAACATCCCCAACGTCGCGGTCATCCGTCCTGGAGACGCCAACGAGACGTCCCAGGCCTGGCGCGCGGCAGTCGAACACACCACCGGGCCGGTCGCGCTGGCGCTGACCCGCCAGGACATCCCGATCCTCGGCGGCACCCGCGAGAAGGCCGCCGAAGGTGTCTCCCGCGGCGGATACGTCCTTGCCGAAGCGTCCACCGGCAACCCCGAGGTCCTGCTGATCGGCACGGGTTCCGAACTGCAGCTCGCCGTCGCCGCCCGCGAAGCGCTCGAGGCCGACGGCGTGCCCACCCGGGTGGTGTCGATGCCGTGCCTGGACTGGTTCGAATCCCAGGACCAGGACTACCGCGACGTCGTGCTGCCGCCGACGGTCAAGGCCCGCGTCTCAGTGGAAGCCGGACTGGCCATCTCCTGGTACCGCCTTCTCGGTGACGCCGGCGAGGCGGTCTCGATCGAGCACTTCGGCGCTTCCGCCGATGGAGCAACCCTGTTCCGTGAGTTCGGTGTCACCGCCGAGGCCGTCGCCGCGGCCGCACGGCGCTCACTCGCACAAGTGAAGGGATAGACCAGCATGACTCAGAACCCCAACCTCCAGAAGCTCTCCGACGCGGGCGTCTCGGTGTGGCTCGACGACCTCTCCCGTGACCGCATCGAGTCCGGCAACCTCGCCGAACTCATCGCGAGCAAGAGCATCGTCGGTGTCACCACAAACCCGTCGATC
>JAVRPF010000277.1:0-4911 GCA_032162385.1 Mycobacterium sp. | reverse complement strand
GAGGTCGAGCACGAGGTGGGTCATGTGTTCCGGATCGTCGATCGTGACGAGCGTCGGGTGGTACTCGACGGCACGCTGGTTGGCGAACCACAGCAAGGTGCGCCGGTCGTTGCACAGCGCGTAGCTGACCTGGCGCTTGGAGGTGCCCGCCCACATCGACACGGTCGGCACCCAGTCCGGCGTGTACTTGGGGACGTTCTTCTGCATGAACGGCGCCTGCCCGCGCAACACGCGCAGCACGGTGAGAGGACGACCGACGAGTCCGGGCAAGATCCGTTCGGCCACCGCGTCCAGGTAGTCGACCAGGTCACGCTTCGTGGCCCCGGCGTCGGGCCCCAGCGGCTGATCGAGGTTGGTCAGGTCGATTCCATCGCGCTGCTCGCCGGTAGCGGGACCGCGGTCGGGGCTCATCTGCTCACGATAAACACCGGGCAGTTCCGTGCCCTTGCTTCGGCCAGCGTCAGCGGTTGAGCTTCTCGCGGATCGTGTCGGCCGCGAATCGCCCACTCGACGCCGGCCGGAAGGCCCGGGCGGCTTCGGTCAGCGCGTTGCGCGAATCCGCGCTGAGCTCGATGTCGGCGGCGGCGACGTTGAACGCGAGCTGCTCGACACTGGACGCACCGGGAATGGCGACCACACCCGGCAGGCTGATCAGCCAGGCCAGCGCCACCTGCGCCGGCTTGGCGTCGACCTCGCCCGCGACGTCGCGCAGCGTCTGCAACAGCGGCTCGACCCGGCGCAGGTTCTCGGTGCCGAATAGCCGGTTCATCGCGCGGACGCCACCGGGCCGGTTGTCGAGGCCGTACCTGCCGCCCAGCAGACCCTGTGCAAGCGGGCTGTAGGCGATCACGATCCGGTTCTCGCGCTCGGCGAACGGGACGAGGTCATCGAGCGGCTGTGGGTGGGCGAGTGAAAATTGCACCTGGTTGCTGATCACCGGCCGCCCGAGTGCGGCATCGGCCTTCTTCCAACGGGCGAGCGAATAGTTCGATACCCCGGCCGCCCCGATGCGACCCTCGTCGAGCAGGCTGCGCATGCCCGGCATGATCACCGAGTCGGGGACGACCGGGTTTGGCTGGTGGACCTGGTAGAGGGGGATGCGGTCCAGCTGCAGCCGGCGAGCACTGGCGCGCGCACGCTGCTTGACCACCGAAGGGAACGGTGCGATCGGGAAGATCTTGCTCGCCACCACGACGTCGGCGCGCTTGTCGCCGAGGGCCGCCCCGAGGATGCGCTCACTCTTGCCCGTTCCGTACACCTCGGCCGTATCGAACAGCGTCACGCCAAGGTCCAAGGCGCGCTGCACGATGTCGCGCGCGGCACCCGAGGTGTAGTCGTCTCCGTAGCCCCACTCGCGTGAGCCGAACTGCCATGTGCCAAGACCGATCCTGCTGACCCGTCCGACTCCGTTGACGTCGACATACTCCATGGGTCCACCGTACTGACGTCACAGGATCTGGCGAGGGCCCTGCTCAAACCACACTCGTCGGCACGGGCGCGGAGGGAGACAATACTGCGCCGGCGTCGGCGGTCGGCAGCGTGAGCTGCATGCCGGACACCTGCATCACACCAAGCGAATTGATCGTCTCGTACGGCACCGCCGAGGCGACCAGCTGCAGCGTCACCGACTCACCAGGACGAAGCGTCTGCGCCACCTGCTCCAGCCGCACGGTCACCGTGTGCGACTGCCCGTCCAGCGTCACCGGGACGGGCGTGACCAGGTTGCCCAGTACCAGGCCCGTCGTGTCGTCGACGAGCTGGGCGTAGACGTGGCGGCTGGTGCTGGTGCCCGAGTAGGTAAAGGTCAGCTCGGGCGCGCCCAGGATGTAGGTCGTCGTGGTCGCTTTGGGAGTCGTGAGGTTCAGCGCATTGAATGCCTGCGCGCCGGACGGAAGCCCGAGCAACGCCGCGATGGGGCCAAGGCCGAGCACGACAAGCTGTGGTCCCGACCCGCCGAGCAGCGGGACGAGCGGCAGGGTGCCACCGGCCGTCGTGGAGGCGACGACCGGCGTGCCCTTGAGTATCGGGTAGGTGGTCGAGGACAGCTGGGTCCCGTGTTGGTCGACCCATTCGAACTGCGGGCCGGTGTCCACCGTCGTGTCGCGCTTCACCCATCGATCCAGCCAGTCCATGGTGGCCGCCTGGATCAATGCGCCGTCATTCGTGCTGCTCACGCAGGCGCCGTGTCCGCCACAGAACCAGACGACCTTGGTGGGAACACCGTTGGCGATCAACGCCATTGCGTTCGCGTGGGCCTCGTCCAAGGTGAACAGCGTGTCGACCGTGCCCTGGATCAGCAGGGTCGGCGCAGTGATGTTCTTGACCAGGTCGCCGGGCCCGCGTTGGTTCAGCAGGTCCTGGTCGGCCTGACTCAGCATGCCGGTCAGGTCGCCGTAGATCGCCGCGGGATAGAGCTGCGGATTCGGGCGGGCGAGGGTGCCGATCAGCGCAACGGTGAGCAACGTTCCCCAGCTGCTCTTGAACGCCTGGTTCTGATACAGCGAGGTGTTGAGGCTGTGCCATGCGATGGTCGGCACGATCGCGTCGATTCGATGGTCGATGGCGGCGGACACCAGCTGAATGCCACCGCCGTACGAGGCGCCGACCATGCCGATCCGCGGATCGAGTACCCCCGGGTCGAGTTGCACCTCAGGCTGCGTCGCCAGCCAGCTGATGATCGCGGAGACGTCGCGGCCCTCGAAGTCCGGCGAGTCGATCTCCAATTGGCCGCCCGAACTCCATTCACCGCGGGGGTCCCAGGTGACGACGTTGTAGCCGTCATCGCGTAGCGCACCGATGCCGATGACGTCGTTCGGCAGGAATTCATCCTTCTCGGAGAGGTAGGCCGTCGAGCCGGGAAGGGCCAGACCTGGACCGTCGAGAATCGTCGGCGCCTTCGTCCCCGCCGGAAGCCCGGTTGCCGGGAAGAAGTGCACGTAGATCTGCGTGCCGTCGAACGACACCACCTTGACGTCGCGCGGCAACGGGGTTCCGGCAGGCACACCAATCTGCAACGGGTAGCCGATGATCGGGTGCAGGACGTCACCGATCAGCGGGATCTGGTGGATGATCGTGACGATCGGCGTCACCAGCAGGGGGCCGATGACCGGGAGATACTGCAACCCCTCCAGCGGTGCCATCTGCGGGATGGCGATGACTGGGGTTGGATCGGCGGGTTCGGCCAGTGCCACCGCGGCCATCGGAGTGGCATCGACGTCGCCAGTGGTCAGTCCGTTCGTCACCGGCTCGACGACCTTGTCGAGGGACGGCGACGTGCCGAAGGACTCCCGCCGCGCGGCTGCCAGCAACGTCCATGCCAGCGGAGGGTCGACCGGTTTCGCCGGAACGCCGCCGGTGAACGAATTAACGAGTCGAGTCAACGAGATTCGATATACCGACCGCCACCAGATCGGCGGATTCAGGTGCAGTGTCGGTCGCCGCAGGTGGCAGCACCGGGGGACGGTCCGCGACCACCGTCGCCGTTGCCGTCTCCGATGAGACCGCCAAGCTGGGCTTGGGGGTGGTGTCCCCGACGCGGGACTCGGCGGCCTTCGTGGTCTGCTTGGTCGCGTCCTCGTGCGCCGTCGGGGTGCGCGTCGTCAGAGGCCGAGCCACTCTCGTCGCGTCGACGGAGTGCTGGTCGAGGTTGGCCGCCGACCGCGACGCGCTCGACCGGTTGGTGGTCCGCGTCGGTTTGGAGGCGGGCTCGGTCTCGTCCTCGACGCCGGACCCGCCGGAATCCGTTGAGGAGTCGGGTGTCTCGTGCTCCGACGGCTTCTCGTCGCCAGGCGTGGTGGAACTGGTTTCCGACGAAGCTGACGGGGAGTTCGATGTAGAGCCACTTGTAGAGCCCGAGGTAGCGGTCGACGAGCCCTCCGACGTCGAGGTCGATGCGGCGCCTCCGGTCGATCCGCTAGATGACGCTCCAGCCCCCGACGTCGAGGGCTCGGCCGACGCCACCCCCTGTCCCGTGAACACCGCAGTCCCGATTCCGAGAGCTACCGCCAGTCCGCCGATCCGCCCCACATACGACCCCGCACCCATGCCTATCTAAATACCATTCCTCATGGCTGAGCAGTGGTGATTCTGCTCGGTTGCGGCGCGAACGGTGTTGGCCGCGACTGGCGGGTGTTGCCTGGTGGACCGGTGCGCATCGTGTGCGTGCCGGTAGCGCGGGCATCGGCGAAGTCGAGGTTCTCCACCACCTCCGCCGAGCAGTGGTGTTGGGCGCTGCGGTCGAGCAGCGTGGTGATCGCCGCCCGGACCCGCCCATCGCGATGCGGTGCGGACAGTCCGGCGGTCTGCACGGGGATCGAGAAGGCAGCCCCGACCGGATTCCCAGACCCATCCAGCACGCAGCAGGCGAGATGATCGGCGTTCAGATCCACCCACAGCACCGGCCCGGTCCGCAACTCCCGAGCGATGGCGACTCGGCGGTCACGTCGTGGGTCCAGGAGGCGTCCGGATACCAGCGGTCCTTGGCCGGGTCGTAGCTGATGTCGTAGCGCACCGCGCGGCGGCCCGCGACCCGGTCGGCCCACTCGCCGCCGCGGTGGCAGAAACCCACCGGTGCCGCGATCTGTAGATGCGACCCGAACTGGGCGGTCAGCGCGGCGGGCACCTTGATCCGTAACCGGCCGGTCTCATCGACCCGGATCGTCTCATTGCCGGCGCACCGATCCGCCGCAACGACACACGCAGCCATGCCCGCATCCTGGCAGCCACCACCGACATTTAGGTTGGGTGTGTGCCCGCGGACGACCTAACCACCGACTGGAACACCCCGGTGATTCCTGTGTGTTGAGTGGTCGTTCGCGGACACGTTTCGAGGCCGACTGGTGTCCCTGTTCGGGAACTTGGAGCCGCTCGCTGGCGGACTTCTGCTTACGGAATGTCTGGGCTATGCCCGTC
>JAVRPF010000276.1:0-5060 GCA_032162385.1 Mycobacterium sp. | reverse complement strand
GCCCAGCGCGGTGTTCCCGGATTCGCCCGTCAGGCCCGGGATCAGGTAGCCGAGGTATTGGACGAGACCGATGATGCCGGTGGACATGATCAGCGGAATGAAGAGAACCGCACTCCACACGAACAGGAACGGCATCAGCCGACCAGTGCGGTACTGAAAGGCTTCGCGTAGGTAGATGTACGTCCCGCCGGCGCCGGGCATCGCGGCACCGAGTTCGGCCCAGATGAGGCCGTCGGCGAGCGCGACGATGGCGCCGATGATCCAGCCGAACATCGCCTCGGGGCCGCCGATCGTGGCGACCATGGCGGGAATCGTGACGAACGGGCCGATGCCGCACATCTGAGTCATGTTGATCGCCGTGGCCTGTAGGGGACCGATCCTGCGCTCGAGTGCCGGCTGCGCGGACACCACGGCTCCGGACTCCCCGGAGCTGACAGATGAACTCACGATGTGCCTCCCGTTTCATTCGTTAGGAAAGTTTCTTAACATAAAACTTACGACTGTGGCTAGAGTTCCCTTTGTAAACTCCCTGAAACGGAAACGGAGACGGTCACGGTGGCGAGCCACGTAGCGCCGCAAGCGGGAACTCCGGCAAGCATGCGCGCGCTGAACCAACGGCTCGTGCTGGACCGACTCCGAGGAGATGGCGCGGCGACCCGTCCGCAGATCGCCAGCGGCACCGGCCTGTCGAAACCGACTGTGGGGCAGGCACTGTTGGACTTGGAGCAGCACGGCCTGGTCCGTGCGATCGGACGCAGCGCGGCGGGCCCCGGCCGCTCCGCGGTCATCTACCGGACAGCTCCCGACGCGGGCCACATCGTCGGAGTCGACGTCGGGCGGCAGATGCTTCGCGTCGCGGTCGCGGACCTGGAAGGCGCCGTCGTTGCCCGCCTCGAACGGCCGAACCGGTGCCGATCGGGGGTGATGTTGTTGCGCACCGTCAAGGAAACCGTCCAACGCGCTGTCGCGGAAGCCGGCCTGGCACCGCAGGACATCGTGGTGACCGTCCTCGGGACACCGGGCATCCCGGACGCGGCCACCGGCACGGTGCACCGGGCGCCGAATCTGCCCGGCTGGGAGCGCCGCGGCTTGCTGCACGAGCTGATCTCGGCGCTCGGTGCAGGCGGCTCGGAAGTGCTCGTCGAGAACGACGCCAATCTCTGTGTGGTCGGTGAGCACGCGCTAGGCGCAGCCCGAGGCGTCGACGTGGTCGCGTGTCTCACCGTCGGCACCGGCATCGGAATGGGAATCCTGGTCAATGGACAGCTCTTTCGCGGCGCGCACGGTGCGGCGGGAGAAATCGCGGACCTGCCCTTCGGCCGGGTCCCGGCGGGGGTGACGACGCGGCGGCCCGGACCGGTAGAAGTCGCCGCGGCGGCCCAAGCGGTGGTTTCAGCGGCCCACGGGCTCGGGCTGAGCCGGGCGCACACCGCGAAGACGGTTTTCGACTTGGCTCGCCAAGGCGATGAACTGGCGATGCGAGTCGTCGCGGAGGAGGCGTTGAAACTTGCGCACGTCGTCTCCGTGGTCACGGCCGTGCTCGACCCCGGCTTGATCGTGCTCGCCGGTGGCATCGGCCGCAACGCCGACCTGCTCGCCGGCCCGATGCATCGCGAGCTGGCCGCGACGATTCCGATGGTTCCAGACATCGTAGGAGGCCATCTGGGAGAGGACGCCGTCCTCGTCGGCGCCATCGCGGCGGCGAAGGACACGGCATGGGATCTCGTCGTCGACCGACGCGTCCTGCGCCGGTCCGCAGGTGAGGCGTAGTCGAACGATGGAAGTCATCATCAGGCAGCACGAGCAGGAATGCGGCGTCACCGTTGCCGACGTCATCGACCACGCGGTCCGCTCGGGTGCCACGACCCTCGGCCTGGCGACGGGCTCCTCACCTCTCTCCGTCTATCGGGAGCTGATCCGCAGGCATCGGGAAGACGGACTCACCTTCGCCGGAGTACAGGCATTCCTGCTGGACGAGTATGTGGGCTTGCCGCCGGGTCATCCGCAGTCTTACGCGCACGTCATCCGCACGGAGTTCACCGACCACATCGACATCGACTCCGCGCGAGTGCACAGCCCCGACGGGATCGCCGAGGACATCTTCACTGCCGCAGAACAATACGACGCCTCGATTGCCGACGCCGGCCCCGTCGACGTTCAACTCCTGGGCATCGGTGCCAACGGGCACATTGGGTTCAACGAGCCCGGTTCGTCGCTAGGGTCGCGCACACGGGTCACGACGCTGACCGAGCAGACCCGACAGGACAATGCCCGGTTCTTCTCGAAAATCGACCAGGTGCCCCGTCATGTCATTACCCAGGGGCTGGGGACGATCAGCTCTGCCCGGCACCTGGTGCTCATCGCGACGGGAAGTCGCAAGTCGGCAGCCGTCGCTGCCGCCGTGGAAGGTCCGGTTACCGCAAGCTGTCCGGCGTCGGCGCTTCAGCTTCACCCCCACGTGACGGTCGTCGTCGACGAAACCGCAGCAGCACAGCTCAGGAACGCCGAATTCTACCGCTACGCGCTGAAGTACAAACCCGTGCAAGAGAAGTACTGAGGGCGGTACTCAGCCGCATCACGCGGAGGAACGGTCAGCGCCGCCAGAAGTCGTACTCGTCGCGGCCGGGCCGGAAGCCGGCCGCCGTCACGATGTCCACCGCCACGTCGAACAGCGCCCCCACCCGGAGTGGCACGTGGGCGTCGCTACCGAACGAGACCGCGCCGCCGCCCTCCTCGAACCACCAACGCATCAGCGTGGCCGATGCGAGCGGGCTGCTGGTGTTGAGCTCGAGCGCCCGGTCGGAAGCGGCCAGCGCTCGGAAGACGGTGCGGTACTCCTCCTCGTAGTCCGCCTCGCGGTACTCCCCCACCCGGTGCTCCGGCCAGTAGCGGCGCGGGTAGTCGCAGTGCGCGAGCACCTGGAACACGTCGGAACCCTCGACCAGGCGCAGTAACTCGCCGAAGTATTCGCGCACGACGGCGTCGGCTGGGAGGTACCCGAATACCCGGTCGGCGTAGACCAGCCGCCCGTCGTGCACGACCGAGTGCAGCGAGCCCAGCACGCGATCGAACTGTCCCTGCTTGAGCACGGCGGCCACACTGCCTCCGAAGTGGTGCGGCTCGCCGGCCTCGATGCCCGACAGGATTCGAAGTTCGGGGAACCGGTCGCGACAGTTCTCGACGCTCGCAAGGTACCCGTCGACGTCCAGCGGGAGCACGCGCTCGCGCCTGGCGATCGTTGCCGGGATGGGCTCGAACGAACCCTCGACGGCCTGCTCGCCGGTGGGCGGGTTGTCGTAGGCACCCCACTCGGTGAAGTCGACGTGCTCGGTGAATGCGATGGCGGGCAGGCCGACCTCGACGGCGCGACGGCAGGAGTCCTCCATCGAGGCATTCACGCCGGTGTCCCAGGAGAATTCGGAGTGCACGTGATTGTCGGCGGGAAGCATCAGTCCGATCGTTGCACGCCGTCCCGGGCCGCGGCGCCGGGTGCTGGGTCCGCCGACGGGTGGGTCGCTGCCGGGAGTCCGCAGCTCGTCCACGTGTAGGGCTGGTCGGCCGTAGTCGTGCTGCCGAGCAGGTAGGTCCTGTCGGTGCGGTTCGCGCGGGCGATGGCGCTGAACCACGTCGCCAGGGTGCTGACCCGGTTCTGCACGCCGGTGAGGAACGCGATGTGGAGCAGCCCCCAGCCCAGCCAGCCGAGAAACCCGGTGAGTCTGACGGGGCCGGCCTGCAGCAGGGCGTGCCCGCGGCTGATGTAGGCAGCCGCGCCGAGGTCGCGGTAGCGGTACGGAGTGCGGGGCTTGCCTGCGAGGTCGTGACGGATGCAGGCGGCGGCGTGCACGCCGCCCTGCATGGCGTTCTCGGCAACGCCGGGCAGGTGGTCGCGGCCGACGAGGTCGCCGACGATGAAGACCTCCGGATACCCGGGCACGGTCAAGTCGGCGTCCACCGCGATCCGCCCTGCGTGGTCCGACGTCGCCCCCAGCACCTCGGCGACCCGCCGCGCGAAGGGCACGGCCTCGACGCCTGCCGTCCACAGCACGGTCCGGGCCGCGTACTCCTCGTCCGGGCCACCCGCTTTCGGGGAGACCGTCACACCGTCGCGACGCACATCGGTGACGTGCACACCCATATGCAGCTCGACGCCCAGCTTCTCCAGAGTCGTGCCTGCCTTGCCCGCCACGCCCGGCGCGAAACTCATGAGCACGCGTTCGCCGCCGTCGAAGAGCAATACCCGCGCCTCCTCGGGCGCGATGCTGTGGAACTCGTGGGCCAGGGTCCGGGTCGCCATCTCGCGGATCTGCCCCGCCAGCTCCACCCCGGTGGGGCCGCCACCCGCTACGGCGAAGGTGAGCCAGTCCTCGCGCTCCGGTCCTGGAGGCAGCGTCTCGGCGATCTCGAAGGCGCCGAACAACCGTCGGCGGATCGACAGCGCATCGTCGAGGGTCTTCATTCCCGGCGCCCACTGTGCGAACTCCTCGTGGCCGACGTACGACTGCTGCATCCCGGCGGCGACGACCAGGACGTCGTAATCGAGGGTGAACGTGCTGTCGTCGGGGCGGCGGGCGGTGACCCGGCGCGCGTCGCCGTCGAGGTCCATCGCGTCGCCGAGCAGGGTGGTGACGTTGCGGTGGCGCGCCAGCTCCTCGCGCAACGAGCGGCTGATCTGCCCGACGCTGAGCGTCCCGGTGGCGCACTGGTACAGCAGCGGCTGGAACACGTGGCACGCCGCGCGGTCGAGCAGCGTGACGTCGACGTCCACACCCCCAAGCCTGCGCGCACAGAAAAGACCGCCGAACCCGCCCCCGACGACTAGCACCCGCGTGCGACCGTTGCTCACCGCATCGAGGTTAGCCGTAACGAAATAGTCGGCACGCGGACTTGGTTCCTGGTTACGACCGCGATGCACCTCGCACGAATACCGGAGGACGAGATGGAGACCTGGGACGCGATACGTGCCCGACGCAACGTACGAAGCTACTTGCCAGACCCCGTTGCCGACAGCGACCTGGACCGCATCGCGGAGGCAGGGTGGCGGGCGCCGTCGGCATCGAACC
>JAVRPF010000275.1:0-2995 GCA_032162385.1 Mycobacterium sp. | reverse complement strand
GTAGCAGGCACAGGTGTAGGTCATCGACGGGCCGAGCACCCATTCGTAGAACGCGTTCGACACGTCGTAGTGGTGGTGGATCGCCTCGGCGTCGCGAGTCTTGCTGTGTCGCAAGCCTTCCGCCATGCGGCGCCATCGGGGCAGTGCCTCCTGCGGCGGCGGGGCGATCGGCACTAGGCGCTCGAGCCCGATCGACCGGACGATGTTGGCCAGCACCCGCGCGGGTGGGCGCTTGAAGTCGAGCTTGTCGGCAAGCGCGCGGAGCAGTTCGTACGGATCGCCAGGATGCACACCGTGTGGCTCCAGATCCCCGGATACGTAGGCGCGGGCCAACCCGAGATCACCCGGTGCGGTGGCCAGGTAGGTGGTGCCGCGTGGGGTGCGCAGGTCCAGGCCGAGTTCGGCGTCGTCGGGCCCGGCACTGCTGCCGTCATATGCGGTGAACTTCAGTGGCAATTCGTTTCCGGCGGTGAAGATCTCCAGGATCTCGGCCAGTGTCAGCCTGTCCGACTGAGTCGGTTCTCGGCCTGTCGTCGGGTCTTTGTAAGTCGTCATGGTCTTCCTCTGCTCATCGCCTCTGTACCGCTTTCGCGTACAGATCAAGCAAACGTGAATCGGGGTCGTAGATCTTCTTCACCGTCTTGTAGGCTTCCCCGCCGTAGAGCTCGTCGAACTCCTCGGCGGAGTAATACGCATCGGAGTACAGCGACTTGTGTCCCTCGAGTTCGCTGACCTTCCTCTCGATCGCCCGGTTGGTCTCGCCCTCAGTAGTACCCATTTGCACCGACGACCAGAAGCCGATGTTGACGTAAGTGTGGTGCCCGCGAATCGGGTACAGCGGCCAGGTCGCCTTGTCGTGAAGCCGCAGCGGACACAACCAGAGCGGCTCGATCGGCACGTTGGTCAGAAACCAGTCGAGGAACGCGGCCGTCCGCTCGATCGGCACCTCGATGTCCTGCACGACGCGCTCGCGTGGCGGCCGCCCGTTGCGCTTCTCGATCCGGTCGGCAATGTCGAACCGCTGGTCGTAGCCGATGAGCTTCCAGTAGACGCTGCTGCGCCGATAGCGCCGCGGCCAGAATCGACGGATCGTCGGGTTCTGCGCGCCGAAGGCCCGCGAGCACCAGAACCAGTCGGTGTCCCAGCGCCACAGGTAGTCGTGGATGGTCAGCCGGTCGTGCTTCTCACCGGACTGGTGCTGGATGGACCGGTAGTAGACGTCCATGCCCGTGTAGTCGCTGACCGGGCCCGGCGTCGACGTCTGCACGCCCAGGCACAGGTAGCTCTCGTCGGCGCTGAACACCACGCCGTCGAGGTAGTCGACTCGGGTGCCGTCGATTCCGCCCGTCTCGATGATCCGTTCCATCGTGGCAACCAGATCCGTCAGCGACGTGAACCGCAGGTGCCGCAGGCTGACGAACGGCTTGACCGTCTCCAGTTCGATCTTCAGCCGGACCGAATAGCCCAGCGTGCCATAGGAATTCGGGAACGTCCGGAAGAGATCGGCATGCTGGTCGCGCGACGCGGTGACGACTTCGCCCGCGCCGGTGATGATGTCCATCTCCAGCACCGATTCGTGCGGCAACCCGTTGCGGAACGATGCCGACTCGATGCCGAGACCGGTTACGGCGCCGCCCAGGGTGATGGTCTTCAGCTGCGGCACCACCAGGGGCGACAGCCCGTAGGGCAGGGTGGCGGCGACGAGGTCCTCGTAGGTACACATTCCTGCGACGTCGGCTGTACGTGCGTCGGGGTCGACGGAGATCACCCCCGTCAGGCCCGACGAGTCCAGCCCCTTGGCGGACGTCTTGGCTCTGGCCCGAAACAGGTTGGAAGTCGGTTTGGCCAGCCGAACGGTGGCGTTCGGCGGGATGGCACGGTAGCTGGCGAGCAGCCTCTCCACGCCTGCGGCGTGGGTAGCCTGTGCGTCAGTGGAGACAACAGACACGCATATACGCTAGTCCGCGGTGGAACCCGATGCGACACCAGCAAGCCGGAATCACACTGCTGTATCACCTCATATCACCGCATATCAAAAAGGGGATTTCACTGATGGGACAGGTCAGCGCGTCCAGCACCGTCTTGATCAACGCCGAGCCGGAAGCTGTCCTGGCCGCGGTCGCCGATTATCAGACGGTGCGGCCGAAGATCCTTTCCGCGCACTACAGCGGCTATCAGGTGCTCGAAGGCGGTCAGGGCGCAGGCACCGTGGCCACGTGGAAGCTGCAGGCCACCGAGTCGCGGGTGCGTGACGTCAAGGCAGAAGTCGACGTCGCCGGGCATTCCGTCATCGAAAAGGACGCCAACTCGACGCTGGTGACCACCTGGACCGTCGCGCCCGCGGGCACCGGTTCGAGCGTGACCACCAAGACGGCCTGGACGGGAGCCGGCGGCGTGAAGGGCTTCTTCGAGAAGACGTTCGCGCCGTTGGGGCTGCGCAAGATCCAGGCCGAGGTGCTGGAGAACCTGAAGAAGCAGGTCGAGGGAGCGTAAGCGCGTTTACGCCGTTCCCGCCGGGCGTGTCGCCAGGAATCCGGCAATGCCGCGCACCACGGCGTCGGCGTACTTCTGTCTGCCCTCGGGGGACTCGATCAGCGCCGCGTCGGCCGGGTTCTTCATGTTGCCCAGCTCGACGAGGATCGACGGGTACTGGGCCAGGTTCAGGCCGGTCAGATCGGAACGCGGATACAGCCCGCCCTGGCCGATGTAGTTGGCAGGCGTCATGCCCGAACCCTGCAGCTGGTCGCGCATGGTCTGGGCGAACTGGACCGCGGGGCCGGCCTGCGCATCGTTGAGCGGCGGCGACGAGTAGTTGACGTGGAAGCCGCGGCCGGTCGCGGGGCCGCCGTCGGCATGGATCGACACGATGGCGTCGGGGTGCAGCGCGTTGGCCATCGTGGCCCGCTCGTCGACGCAGGGGCCCAGCGCGGTGTCGTTGCCGCGGGACATCGCGGTGCGAACGCCAAGTGCCGTCAGCTCCTGGCGGTTGCGCAGC
>JAVRPF010000274.1:0-7011 GCA_032162385.1 Mycobacterium sp. | reverse complement strand
CACTGCCGTATGTCAACGCCGCCGAAGTCCTCCTGCTCACCGGCCGGGACCCGAAGAATCCCAGCTGGATCGCCGCTCACGCCGACGGAATGGTGGCCATCCTCCTGCCCGGACTGGCCAACGGCACGGCCTGAACGCCTCTCAGAGTGCGTACAACTCGGGAAGATTGATCACAATCGCCTCTTGGGTGCTGCGTGCGCGTCGCCGCGTCCTGCGCGATTGCCCAGTCGGCCAAGGCATCATTCATTCGGACGCCTGCTTCGATGACCAGGCGGATGGAGCGGACTGGTCCGACCAAGTCGCCGAAATCCCCAGAATCCTTGGCCGCCGCGAGCGAGGCGTAGCAGGATTGATGAGACGCGAGGGACCACCGAATTCGAGGTGCGCTCGTGCACGGCTTCGGGGCATGGTCCCAATGACCTCGGCGATCTCCTCAGGGGTAGGGACGCCTCCGGTCACGGCCTCGCCCTGGTCCGCGACGGCGGGGCCTTCGTCGGCGTCCAGCCCAGCGCCGAGCCGGCCACGGTGCGCGGGATCACCGTAACCGCCGTCATAGCGCGCCCCGCCGCTCCTCGACTGGCCGACCTTCTCGCACGCACCGCCGACGGCGGGTTGCCGGCCCGAGTGCACGCGGTCGTGCCGCTGGACCAGGTCGCCGACGCCCACCGTGCCGTGGCCAAGGGCGGGATACGCGGTCGCTACGTACTCAAGCCTTGACCAGCTCAATCACCCAAGCGACCACGCCGGCATTCACACCGGCGCCGAGGTCCTCGAGGGTGCCCGACGGCGCATTTGGTCTGCTGCCTGCGCCGGATTCGCTCCAAAGTCGCACAATCCTCGCCCCCGTCGACGGGGTGAATTGGCCCGTGGCCCTGACCACCAGCATGTAGTCACGGCCACAGCTCGACTTCCTGGACACCCTCGGCGCACTGGCGACCCGAGCCATCGATCAGTCAAGCCGCTAATCGTCAAACGGCTCCCGAACGGCCCGGGCCGACTCAAATACCGCGCGCTCGGCGGCGCGGACACCGCGTCGGCTTCGAGGTCGGTTGACGAGCGCCCCCACATCTTGATCAATATTTGACATGATTATCACTATATATGATAATCCTTATCAGTGACTATTTCGATCCACGCTACCTACCACGCGCACAGCCGAATCGCGCGGGCGCGCCGGCCAACGCGACTCAACGTGGGGTGTGACAGATGGACTCCACCGGACAGGAAACCCTTGACATGAGCACTACATATCTCAGCGTGACTCTGATCGCCGCCGCCGCCAACGGCTTCTCGGGCATCGCGGCCCTGCTACAGATGCAAGCCATCGTTCCCGGAATGGCCAAGGCCGGGGTACCCGTATCGTGGCTCAGGTTCCCGATCGGGACTATGAAGACAGCCGGCGCGCTGGGCTTGGCCGCCGGTCTGGTCTTCCGCCCACTGGGGGTGGCCGCTGCGATCGGGTTGGTCCTGTTCTTCGTGTGCGCCATCTACACCCATATCCGTGCCAGCGACTACAGCCCGCAGTTTTACCTCGCGAACGGTTTCCTGGCGCTCAACGTCGCAGCTCTTGCCCTGGCGCTGCACGAGAACAACTCCAGCGTGTGCGCTATGCCACTGAGCTGACCTCGGAGGTGTTCGAGGTCGCCGCCTATTACGTCGGCAAGCGAGTCGGCTGCTGAGCCATCATGCGTCGACCCGCGCCGTTGCGTAGCCGGTAAAGACCTCGCGGCCGTCCTGGTTGTGCACCACCACAGCCAGAGAAACGACCTGCTTGTCGACGACCATCTCCTGGACCGTGGCGGTCGCGGTCAACCGATTCCCCGGCCACACCTGCGCCACCTCGGCAGGCGTTATGATCGACGGATTCCTTCGAGGGGGCATTGCATGGGTCTTCAATCGCAGGTATCGAGTATCGGGCCTGAGGTATCCGATGGACGAATGCGAACCGCCTGCCGGCCGGTGTGATCTAACGCCGGCGATCGCCGCGGAGCTGGCCGCGGCCGGCCTCGACGATGCCATCGAAGTCGGAGTCGGCGGATTCGGAGTGGTGTATCGGTGCCAACAGCGTGCACTGGAGCGCACCGTCGCGGTCAAGGTACTCACCACAGACCTCGATCCCGACAACGTCGAGCGGTTTCTGCGCGAGCAACGCGCGATGGGAAAGCTGTGCGGGCATCCGAACATCGTCAACATTTTCGACGTCGGCACCACCACCTCGGGCCGACCCTTCATCGTGATGCAATACCATCCGCAGGACTCGCTGGGCGCACGGATCCAGTCCGTTGGCCCTCTCACCTGGGTGGAGACCCTGCACATCGGGGTGAGGATTGCCGGAGCCCTCGAGACCGCCCACCGGCGGGGCACAGTACACCGTGACATCAAACCCGCGAACATTCTGCTGACCGAGTACGGCGAACCCCAGTTGGCCGACTTCGGCATCGCCCGGATACCCGGTGCCTTCGAAACCGTGACAGGCATCATCACCGGATCGCCTGCGTTCACAGCGCCGGAGGTGCTGATGGGCCGCACCCCGACTCCTGCGTGCGATGTGTACAGCCTGGGCGCGACCCTGTTTTGCGCCATGACCGGTCATGCCGCCTTCGAACGTCGCAGCGGTGAGCGGGTCGTCGCCCAGTTCCTGAGGATCGCCGCTCAGCCCAGCACGGTACGGGACCTGGCTGAAATACCCGCCGATGTCAGCGCCGCCATCGACCACGCAATGGCGAGCGATCCCGATGATCGGCCGGCGACGGCCGCAGCCTTTGGAAACACGTTGCGACACGTCCAAAGTCGGCACGGTCTGACCGTCGACGACATGGACGTGCCCGGCTTCGTCGGCGATCGCACTGCGCATAGCCCCAGTCCGGTGCAGATTGCGCAGTCCTCGGCCAGCCAGGTCCGCGTCGTCCTGGCAGAGGACGATCTCCTGCTGCGCGAAGGTCTAGCAAGCCTTTTGGAACGATCGGGCTTCGACGTGGTCGGGCAGGCCGGCGACGGCGGTCAACTCCTCGCCATCGTCCGCGAAACGACGCCCGATTTGGTGGTGACCGATATTCGCATGCCACCCGCCAATCTCACCGAGGGACTCGATGCGGCCCGCATCATTCGCGAAGAGTTGCCCCAGACGGCCATCGTCGTGCTCTCGGCGCACGTCGACATCGAGCACGCCATGGAGCTGCTGGCCGGCGGGCACGGCATCGGTTATCTGCTCAAGAGCCGGGTGACCGACGTCGCCGACTTCATCGAGACGTTGCAGCGCGTGGCCAAGGGCGCCTCGGTCGTGGACCCCGCACTGGTACAGGAGTTGGTGTCGGCGCAGCGGCGCGACGACCCGCTCGCGGTGCTCACGGCGCGCGAACGAGAGGTGCTCGCGCTGATGGCGGAGGGCCGGTCCAATGCCGGTATCGCCCAGCGGATTTGGGTCACCGAAGGAACGGTCGAGAAGCACGTGCGCAGCATCCTGACCAAGCTCGACCTGCCCGAAACCGACAACGACCATCGCCGGGTCCTCGCGGTGATCACCTTCCTCGAGGCGCACTGATACGGGCGGTTGCGTCGCGATCACCTCGATGTAGGGTTCGTCAGAGTGACAGGTGCCGCTACTTCCCGGGCTGGCGAAGGCCGGGCCGTATATGAGAGGGCACCCGGTCCGGCAGGCGGCCGCCCGCCAAGAATGAGGTACTCATCTCGGATCCGACAGTCGGTCAGGAAGTCCTACCACCACTGCGACAACGACCGCGCTTAGGGCAGGAAAGCTCTTACTCCCGCGCTAAGCGCAATGGCTTTGGGGCGCGGGGCAGTCTGGGATACTGACTGTCCACGCCGAACAATCCGAATCGAGCCCTTCGAGCGCATGGCCGCTTGAGAAGATGGCTCAAGCGACCGATTCGCGCGGCTCGCTCACCGGCTCGTCGGCCAGGTCGTCAGTGTCGATCTGCTGTGCATGCCGACTTAGCTGATGTGCTCGTCATGGTCCCTGTTATCCCGATCCGTGGTTCCGCACGCGTTCGCCCGAGCAGGCGATCTACCTTTGCGAGGCCGCCTATAGCTTGATCCAACCGCGGTGCGCGACCCTTCGACCCTGGCGCATCGTTACCATCGTCAGTCGGTCTTCAATCTCCATGGATGCGAGGCTAAGCGGCCGACCGGCAACATTCCTTCGGCTGCCCGTCGGGTCCGCGTTATCTGGCCAGGGATTCGCGTTTCGCGACGTCGTCGCGTAGGCATTGACGGGCACCGGTCACGACAACATTCGCCAAACGAGAACCTTTGGCCAAATAACGCGCGGCGCTGGGCTATCGCACCACAATCGCCGACGGACTGTCTAGCCTCGCCACTATGCAACGTTGCGATCGAACTTGGTCACCCACGCGGGACGGACACCCGGGATACACACGGGGTGAACCGGTTTCGAGCTTCAGCCGGTCCAAGTTCCTTGCGTCCTCAGAGCCAAGGGCCGAGGTCGCACCCTCGCAGCCTGTTGACATGAACTACCACGAACAAGTCCAAAGAGAACGGCAATGACGACCGACGAAGCAATCGTCCATCACCCAATTTCGACGAACGCGCTCACGGCAGCCAACAGAGTCAGACGGTGAACTGCTACGGGAAACCCTTCGAGATCCGCGTCGACGAGATCGATGTCAACGGTCGTTTGCACCACACGAAAGTCTTGCAGTACTGCTCGCACACGCGGTACTGCCAGCTCGCCGAAATGGGCTGGACCGTTGATCGGATGGCTGCGCACGGCATCGGCGCGGTGACTTTCACTGAAGGGATCCGCTATCGGCTAGAAGTACGGCTGGGCGATCTGATCACGGCTACCCACCAAGTCATTCAGGGCATTGCCACGCCAGCTGGTCGCGGCCACCGACGCCATCCGGTCGCGAGACTTCATCGTCCTCTGAGAGCGGACCAGCGTAGTACTGCGGGCCACCGACCAAATCGCTATGCAGCGCGCCAATGCTCCACTCTTGCAGCAACGCTCACGATATTCCCGGCGTTGAAGGCGGTCGGCACGAGCGCGAAGCCTGAAAGGCTACCAATGAAATACCTCGCAGTATCCACACTCGTCGGCACCGGATTGGACGCAGTGGGTGTGGTACTGACCAGCACGTGCCGACGATCGGCAACCCACTCCGCTGACGTTGCCGTTTTCGCCGTCAACACCCCGGGCGACAAAGCGCAGACCGTGTGAGCAGCAACCTGCAGGCCAACGGCGACAAGGTCGTCCCCAACAAGATCGGGACCGGCGGCGCTCAGTGAAACATCGCGGTTGCGCGCACATTTCAGCTGCTGAGCTGATGAACGATGTGGATGCCGCGTCGATGCGAGCGCTCTGCGACGAGCACGGTGCCGCCTTGTGTCGCTATGCCGTGCGGCTGACTGGTGATCGGGCACGCGCCGAGGACGTGGCGCAGGCGACGTTGCTGCGGGCATGGCGGCACCCCGAGTTATTCAACGACAGCGAGAGGTCGGTGCGAGCGTGGCGATTTACGGTTGCCCGCAACATGATCATCGACGAGCGCCGCAGTTTACGGTTCCGTAGCGAAGCCTGCGAGCTCGACGGCTTGGGTACACCCGACCATGCCGGCGTGGACGAGGTCAACGCCGCGCTGCACCGGCTGCTGATCGGCGATGCGCTGGCGAAGAAGTCGAGGCTGCACTATGCACTGCGGGCGCGCCGGCTCACGCTGCAGGAAGCAGGAGTGCGTTATGACGCAAAAGTCGTCGCGGCACCCCGACTCGATACCGGTCGGTGCTTTCGGCAAGCGGCACTTCGGATGAGGAAGTAAGGCACGCATCGATGGGGACACGTTCGCTGTCACTGTTGTTGCGGCCAACACCCCGGCCCCTGGGGCTCGGGCTCGCGGCCGCCTTGGCGTTCGTCGTGGCAGAGACCTTGGTGCTCTACCCGCTCGAACGGCTCGCCTTCGAGACCGCTCTGGTTGTGGTCTACCTGCTCGGCGTCGTGGTCGTCGCGATCGGATGGGGGTTTTGGCTGGCGGCGGCCACGTCGCTAGCCAGCGTCCTGGCCTTCGACTACTTCTATCTCCACCCAGCCTTTAGCTTCATCCCGGCGCGGGCCGAGGACGCGGTGGCGCTTGCCGTCTTCTTGGTGGTTGCGCTGTCGGTTAGCACACTGGCGGATGTGGCCCAATCGCGCGCAGCAGAGGCAGATCAGCGCCGCAAGGAGGCCGACCTCGCGGCCGAGTTGTCCCGGCTGATGCTCTACACGCGCGACCTGGGCTCGGCGCTTGATCAGGCCGCCAAACGACTAGCTCAGGTGCTGGGGCTGGAGTTTTCTGAGCTCAAGCTTGAATCGGTTTCCCCCGACGAGTGCCATTCCGCAATCCCGTTGCGCGACGGTGAAACCCAAATCGGCACGCTGTTGGTGCCCACCGACCTGTCGAAGCCGATGGAGCAGCGCCTGCGCCAACGGGTCGTGCCGCCCCTGGAACTGCTGCTTGGCGCGGCACGCGGCCACGAAGAAATACACAACGCGCTGGAGGCCAGCCGAAAGGAGCTGGAGCGGTTTTTCGATCTTTCGTCCGACCTGCTTGGTATCGGGCGCCGACCTGCCAGCTGGAAACGCGTAAATCGAGCCTTCGAGCGAACTTTCGGGCATCCGACCCAGGACCTGCTGGCGCGGTCGTTTCTCGACTTCGTCCATCCTGCGGATCTGAGTCGCGTGTGCGAGGTGCTCGACGAGCAAGAGACTGGCCATGGGTTCACGCAGTTTGAGCACCGCATCATCAGCAGCGATGGCTCCGTGCACTGGCTGGAGTGGAACCTTGTACCGGATCATGGCTTGCTCTACGTGGCTGGTCGCGATGTGACAGAGCGTCGTAGCGAGCGGGACGAACTGGGCGTGCTGGCGCAGCTGCAGGCGGCGTTACGACGGGTGGCCACACTGGTGGCGCATGGGGTCGAGCCGTCTGACGTGTTTTCTGCGGTGACGACGGAGTTGGCCCCGTGCCTCGGGGTGCAGTATTCGGCGCTGTGGCGTTA
>JAVRPF010000273.1:0-16400 GCA_032162385.1 Mycobacterium sp. | reverse complement strand
GACGGGCATAGCCCAGACATTCCGTAAGCAGAAGTCCGCCAGCGAGCGGCTCCAAGTTCCCGAACAGGGACACCAGTCGGCCTCGAAACGTGTCCGCGAACGACCACTCAACACACAGGAATCACCGTGGTGTTCCAGTCGGTGGTTAGGTCGTCCGCGGGCACACACCCAACCTAAATGTCGGTGGTCATCCGTAGCGTCGGGTGACGTGGCGGTTTTAGGGCGCGTGGGGCGGGTGGCTCACCCTGGGCGAACACGGTGTGCCCGCGTGGGAAGTCGGCGGGCTGCAGTTGGCTGGTCAGCGCGGACGCCGCGTTGGGTTCGACTCCCTGGAAGATTCCAGCGCTGCTGAGGATTTCGTCCACGACTGTCCTCACAAGCTGTTGAGTCAGATGACACGTTCGTTTAGTCGGATATTGACCGCGCAACCCTACTCAAGCCTAACGACAGCGTGGGCGCGTCGCGTGTTGGAGCGAGCTCGTAGACGAGCCGGCGCTACGGTTGTCGACCGGACCGCGACGCAGAAGACACTGCTCGCCGGGCTGCGCCACGAGGGTGTGAAGCATCGAGCGTTTCAGGGAATCGACGATAAAGGCCGTCGAGGAGTCGGTGCGCCTCGTAGAACTGCCGCCGCAACACGGCAGCTCGTCTCACCCGCTGATGGTGGCCGTGCTCTGTTCGTCGATGGACGTCGCTGTCTGGCGCTTTGAGCTTGTCGGATATCTCGACGATCTCATCGCGCAACAGCCCAACGAGCATCCGAGCCAGCTCCACTCCAGCATCCTCGGCCACTTCGGCATCGTAAAACCGGCGGCCGTACCGCGCACGGCCAGCATCAGGTGACGGCCAGGTAACCACAGCTGAACACCGGCTGACGGTTGGTACTGGCTGACGAGGTGCTCGTCAGATGGCGCAGAGGCGTGAGCGTGGAGACCCAAGAACAGCACTACCGAGGCCAAATCGCCGAACTCAACGCTGAACCAAATGACCTCAGACAAGCGCTCGCCGTCGCCCGCGGCGAACTACATCGCCTCACCAGGACGACCGAATCCAGCAAGAGCCAACGTCGGTGACACAGTAGATAACACGGCGTGATCAAACCGAGATGAAACGCAACCTGAAACGCGCGATGGAAGACAGCTAACCATTGGCGGCGTTATGGTTTGGCGGGTGAAGGCTCGTCTGCTGACGATCACCACGGCGTTGTCGTTGACCGCTGTCAGCGCGGCCTGCGCGGGCAGCCCGTCCTCTCCACCTGCTGCCAGCACGACATCAGTTTCGTCGTCCAGCACCTCGACGTCGGCCGCGCCAGCGAGTCCCGGGCCGATGAAGATCACCGACCCCTACTCGCCGACGATCGATCCATCGGCCTTCTCGAGCACCGTCAACAACCCCTATTTCCCACTCACCCCAGGCACCCGCACGATCTACGAGGCAGACACTCCGGACGGATTGCAACGCACTACTACTGAGGTCACCCGCGACACCAAGAAGGTGATGGGCGTCGACACTGTCGTCGTCCACGACACGGTTGCCGTCGACAACGAGCCGTTCGAAGACACTTTGGACTGCTATGCCCAGGACCGCGACGGCAATGTCTGGTACTTCGGCGAAGCCACCAAGGAGTTCAAAGACGGCACCGTGGACACCGCGGGATCGTTTGAGGGCGGCGTCAACGGCGCCCTACCCGGCATTCTCATGCCGGGGCATCCGCAGATCGGCGATCAGTACCGCCAGGAGTACGCCAAGGGCGTGGCCGAGGACACCGGCGAGGTGCTCGGCATCACCGGAAGCGAAACCACTCCGCTCACCGGGCCCGCCAAGGATCTGCTGGTCACCAAGGACACCGACCTGCTCGATCCCACCGGCCCGGGCGAGAACAAGTACTACGCCCGCGGCGTCGGACTCATTCTCACCGTGCAAACAACTGGCGCCGCCCAGCGCGACCAAGCCATCGCCGTCGAGAAGTTCTGACATGAGGGTGCTCGACGGCGATCACGACGTTTCTGACGCCGTCGATGCAAACCCGCACGAGCCCTGGTACGCGACGGTCACCGCGTGATCGCACTCGGCGCAATCGCTGTGGTCGCAGTCGGCATTGCGGTCTCGGCGGTTCTTGTGGTGTCCCGCGAGCCCGTCGGACCTACCGGTGCCGTCGTGCCGACACGCCCGGTCACCACCACAGCGCCACCGCTAACCCCATCGGCGGCGCCCACAACATCACCAGCCGGGACGCAAGCTCCTTCCCCGCAGGCGCCGAGCACCGCACCGGCGATCGTCCCTACACCGGTCGAACCCAGCACGACGCAGGCCCCGCCGAAGCCGCGGGAGACCAGCGCCGCCCCCGCTCCGAGCAGGTCGGCGCCGCCGAGAAGCGCGCGCCCAACGACGCATCAGCCCTTCCCCCAAGAGACCACTGATTTTCTGGGCCCGCCCGGGACAAATAACTAAAACTGGCGGGCTGGCGGCACTGGGCTCACGCGTTCAACCAAGTGCTACCGGGCCGGCTCAATCCGTCTCTGCCCCCGACCCGTCAATCGCCGGCCCGGACCGCCGGCACGTCCCGTCATGCCCACATGCGGTTTCTCCGTCCAAGCGGCGATCACCGGGCTCGTTGTCTGTAATGACGGAGCCGCGATATGCGGTATCAGTGCTGGTGAGCTCATCGGCGACATGTGTACCACCTGAGCGTGGTTGCCGCGATGTCTTGTACATGTGGCTGACTGGCTGCCTGGATGGCTCACATGGGACTCGGCTAATTGCATTCGGGACAATGATTTTGGGGAGCGCTGGCTATGCGAATCGGATGATGCAGATGGTGCCGGCGAGCAGGCTGTAGACGGCGAAGGGGATGAGGGTGCGGGTCTCGAAGTAGCGGGTGAGCCACTTCACCGACGCGTAGGACGCCAGTCCGGCGACGACGGCGCCGACGAGGACTTGTCCGTGGATGTGGTCGCCGGCGGGGCCGACCAGGGACGGGAGTTTGAGCACGCCGGCGGCCAGGATGACCGGAGTGGCCAGCAGGAACGAGAACCGGGCGGCGTCACGGTGCGAGAGGCCGCGGGCCAGGCCACCGACCATGGCGATGCCGGATCGGCTGATCCCGGCGAGCAGGGCGAGAGTCTGAAAGGACCCGATGATGGCGGCTTCGCCGTAATGCAAGGTGGCCAGGCGGCGGGTCCCGGCCGTCGCGCCGGCCTCGACGATTGAGCTACTGGTGGCGGGCGGCGGGTCGGCTACCAAGTGGGGCCCGTGGGCCTCGTCAGCGTCGTCCAGATCGTCCAGGTCGTCGGTGTCGGTGGCGGCGCGGCGGCGCAGGGCTTCGCCGGCGAGCAGGATCAGCCCGTTGATGGTGAGGAAGATTGCGGCCGCCAGCGGTTTGGCGAACAGGGTGCGGAAGGTGTGTTCCAGGGCCAGTCCGGTGATGCCGACCGGGATGGTGGCGATGATGGCAGCCAGGCGAGGCGTTCGTCGGCGTCGGTGGTGACGAGTCGGCGAGCGGCGATGCTCGGCCGGAGGGTGCGCCCGAACCCGCGGATGATCCGGAACCAGTCGGATCGGAAGAAGACGATCAGGGCCAGTGCTGTGGCGACGTGGAGGGCGACGATGACGGCCAGATAGGGGCTGGTTTCGCTGGTGGAGGTGGCCGATTGGGTGACCAGGGTTTCCCAGCTGCCGCCGAGGAATGCCGGCACGAGCACGGAGTGTCCGAGGCTGGAGACGGGGAACAGTTCGGTGACGCCCTGTAGGAGGCCGATCACGACGGCCTGCACGTAGCTGATCATGGGCGCTGCTTTCGGTGGGGCACGCTATGGGGCGTGCGGGATGTCCCGTTGTCGGGAGGTCGGCGGTCAGGACGCATACCAGGGGGACAGCTGCCGGCTGCACCATCGGCAGTGTAACGGGTGCTACATTTATGTGTGTGACGGAAGATCCGGTGCGGTGGTTGGTGTTGATGGTGCGGGTGCCGGCGGACCCGTCTCGGCATCGGGTGGCGGTCTGGCGGGAGCTGCGCCGGGCCGGGGCCGTCTTGTTGGGACAGGGCGTGTGGGCGGTGCCCGACGCGCCGGTGTTCGCCGACGGGATCGCCCGCACCATCGCGCTGGCCGAGCGCGGCGACGGCGAGGTGACGGTGCTGACCGCGGCGGGACGCGACGAACCGGACGCTGCCCGGCTGGAGGCATTGTTCACCGGCGAGCGGGCTGAGGAGTGGGCCGAGTTCATCGCCGACTGCGCGAAATTCGATGCCGAGATCGACAAGGAGATCCGGATCGCCAAGTTCACCATGGCCGAACTCGAAGAAGAGGAACACAGCCTGGAGCGGCTGCGCCGCTGGCACCGCGACCTCACCGCCCGCGATGTCTTCGGCGCCCCCACCGTGGCCGAGGCCGACCAGCAGCTCAAACACTGCACCGAACGGCTGGCCGACTACACCGAGCGGGTATTCGCCGCGCTGCACCAGATGTGACGCCCTCCGACATGGACCACAACCAAGGACTTCGAGCGTGACACGCGACCCTGACCCGCGGTGGTTTCTGCGTATCAACGAGTTGGCCCGCGACACTCCCTGGCTTCATCCGGTCATGATCGGCTACGCCGAGTATGCGATCGTGATATTGGCCGCGCTGCTGCTGGCCGGGTGGTGGATCGCGCGGCGCCGGGCCGACCTGACCATGCTGTCGGCGGCGGTATGGACGCCGCTGGGCGCTCTGGCCGCGGTCGCGATCAACCAGCCGATCGTCGCCGCAATCCACGGGCCGCGCCCCTATGCGGTGCTGCCCGACATTCTGGTGTTGGCTCAGCGCGGCAGCGATCCGTCGTTCCCGTCTGATTATGCGGTACTGGCGGGCGCGATCGCTGCGGGTCTGTGGCTGGTCAGCGACCGACTCGGAACCGTGGCCCTGCTCGCGGCCGCGGTGATGGCGTTCGCCGGTGTCTACATCGGCGCCCTCTACCCCCACGATGTAATGGCCGGGCTTCTAGTCGGTAACGCGGTGAGTGTGATCGGATTCTGGGCGACAAGCCCGGTGCTGGTGCGGCTGCTGCGCCGAGCCGAAGACAGCCGGCTAGTACGGCCGCTGCTGACCGTCGCCGACACTCCCGAATTGGCGAACCGGTGAGCACGCCCGAACCGTCTGCCGCCGTTGGCATTAGCGCCCGGGGACGGCTGCTGCCGCTGTATGCGGCCGGGTTTGTGACCGCCTTCGGTGCGCACGGCATCGCCGCCAGCCTGGGCGGCTACACCCACGGCCAACACGCGTCGCTGCTGGCTTTGGGGCTGTTGTTGGCGGTCTACGACGGCGCCGAAGTGGCCCTCAAACCAGTGTTCGGGTCGCTGGCCGACCGCGTCGGGGCGCGCCCGGTCCTGCTCGGTGGGCTGCTCGCGTTCGCCGCCGCGTCCGCGGCCTTCGTGGTTGCGGGTGACCCGGCGTGGGTCGGGTTGGCCCGGTTCGGGCAGGGCGCCGCCGCGGCCGCGTTCTCCCCGGCCGCCGGGGTGCTGGTATCCCGGCTCACCCCGCAGGGCGGTCAAGGTCGCGGCTTCGGACGCTACGGCGCCTGGAAAGGTCTGGGTTACACACTCGGCCCCGTGTTGGGTGGGGTGTTGATCGCCGCCGGCGGCTACAACCTGCTGTTCGCGACGCTGGCGGTGCTCGGCGCCGGGGTCGCGGGGTGGGCGCTGCTGGCGGTGCCCGGCGTGGCGCTGCTGCCGCGGGCCCGCCAAACCGTGGCCGACCTAGCCCGCCGCCTGACCAGCCCCGGCTTCGTGCGGCCCACCCTGGCCCTGGCCGCCGCCACCGCAGCCCTGTCGGTCGGGGTGGGGTTCCTCCCCGTCATCGGCGCCGGGCGCGGCCTGGGCCCGCTGGTCACCGGGGCGATCGTGTCGGTGCTGGCCGCGGCCGCCGCGCTGGTCCAACCCCGCGCCGGACGCGCCCGCGACGACGGCCGCATCGGCGACCGCACCGGCATGGCCACCGGGCTCGTCCTGACCGCCGCGGGTTGTGCTGCGGTGCTGATACCGGGCATCGCCGGATTGGTCACCGCCGCGGTCCTGATCGGCATCGGGGTCGGCCTGATCACCCCGATCGGGTTCGCCCACCTGGCCGCCACCGCCCCAACCGAACGGCTCGGGCAAACCATGGGATCGGCCGAAGTGGGCCGCGAACTCGGCGACGCCGGCGGTCCCCTCATGGTCGGCGCGCTCGGCGCCGCAATCACCCTCACCCCCGCCCTATTGGTCTTCGCCGCAGTGCTCACCGCCACCGCTGCTCTCGTCGCCGCCCCACGAACTGAGGCAAACGGTGAGCGTCCAGCCGCCTGACCGATCCGTCAGACACTCACGTCGCCGTACCGGGACAGGGCCGTACGCCCCACCGTTGTCAACGACATCATCACCACGGGAGGACAACGCCCTCCGCGGAACTGGGTTGTCATGACCCCACGGGCGCCGGTGTCACGCGACGGGGTTGCGGTGCCGCGCACGCGGGCCCGCGGCATCGCTGGCATGAGCGCTGCGCGCAGCGCCCGGTAGTGGTGGGCGCGCGGGTGGTGGCCGCGTTGGCCGCGGTGGCGGTGGTGGTCGGCACCGCAATGGCATGGGTCGGGTATCGCGGTGCGGTGGGTGGCATCACCACCTCGCAAGCGCTCGCCGGTGGTGGACCCGGCTCGGCCGGTGGCGATCAGAACATTCTGATCATGGGATGGACAGCCGCCCGGATCAGCACGGTCAACCGCTACCCCAGGACATCTACGACGCCCTGCACGCCGGCGACGACACCGTGGGCGGCTACAACGCCAACGTGCTGATCGTGGTCCACCTATCCGGCGACGGCGGCCCGGCCGCCGCGGTCTCCATCCCCCGCGATGACTACGTGGACCTAGCCGGCTGCCCCAACCAGACGTGTCAGGGCAAGGTCAAACAGGCCTACGGTCTGGCCTACGCCCAGGAGGCCGACACCCTTGACGCGGGTGGGACGCAGGATTTAGTGGCCCGCGAGCAGCGGGCCCGTGAAGCGGGCCGCAAGGCCCATATCAACACGGTCCGGCAGCTGCTGAGGATCCCGCTCGACCATTTCATCGAGGTCACTTTGGGGGCGTTCTTTCAGATCGCGCGGGTGGTCGAACCCATCACGGTGTGTCTGAATGAAGACAGCTCCGACACCTATTCAGGGGCGGCGTTTCACCAAGGTGTTCAACAGATTGACGCCGGCCAGGCGATGGCGTTCGTGCGGCAACGCCGCGACGCCAGTGACCAACTCAATTTCACCGACCTGGATCGGACGCGACGCCAGCAGGCGTTCATCGCCTCGCTGGTCTCCCGCGCTGCGCGAAGGTGGGCGTTGTCGGACCCGGCGACGCTGGCCAACCTGTTGGCGGTGGCCAAGCAGAACATCGCCGTGGACGCTGGGTTCGACCTGGCCGGATTCGCCCAACACGCCGCCACCCTGACCGCCGGCACGTTGTCGCTGTATACGTGCCGATCGTCGAGTTCGGCCAAGACCCCGCCGGCGAAGACATCAACGTCGTCGACGTCGCAGCGATCCGCGCCATCGTGGGGGACCTGGTGGACACCGACTCCCTGGCCACCGCCACCTCGCCCAGCGCCGTGACCAACCCGCAGATTCCGGCCGCGCCGGGAGTGGTCCTCGACATCGTCAACGCCACCACCCAGGAAGGGCTCGCGGGTCGGCTGGAAACCGCTTTCGCCGCCCGCGGGTTCACCGCCGGGACCGCCGGCACCGCCGACTCCCTGGCCACCGCCAGCACCATCGAGTACGGGACCGGCGCCGCCGCCCAGGCTCTGGCCAACGAGCTGGGCATGACCGCCACCCGCCTCCGACGGGGTGCCCACCGCCACCGTGCAACTGCGCATCGGAACCGATTTCCCCGCTGACCGATTCGCCGCCACGGACGATGCCACGCCGGGAGGATCCGCGGCCACCCAGTCGGCCGCCCCGGTAACCCGGTGGCAGCCTACCGCCACCGGCACGTACGCGCCGCTGCCCACTGACCTCACCCAGATGACTGCCAGCACCATACCCTGCGTGAAATGACCATCACCCTGTGCGTCGTGCGCACATCGGAGGTCTGTGACGCTGTCACCCACGTTGACGGGGCGCCGGGTTGGGTCGTCTTGGTGAGGCGGTGCAGTTCGCCGTGGGCGGCGGCCAGGGCCTGTGCGAGTTGTTTCAGCTCCGCCCGATTTGATTCTGCAGTCGGGTCCAGATTTTGGGCTGCGGCGGTGAGTAAGCCGCGCTGGCGCGTCTGGATGGCCGACCTGCGATCAGTCGATCGAGACGATCAATGCGATGATCGCCGCGTACCCCCCCGCGCAAACGCGCGTTGTCCATCGTGTGGGCTGCGGCTATGGGGGTTGCGGCTGGACCGTGCTGGGCTACGTGCTCTCGCGTGGGCCGGGGCTGCCCAACTACACCGACGACATACGGAACTGGGCCGAACCGCTGGGTGTCGCCAGCCTGGCGGTGGAGACGGCCTTGCTGGCACTCTCGGTGGCCGCCCTCATCTCCGTTCGTCGGGCACGGCAGGCAACGACCCCCGTACCCGATCACCGCACATGGCCAAGCACACAGAACGCTGAACTGCCGCAGGTTTAGATTTAGCCAGCAAAAGGGTGTGGCTCTACGCGTGGAAACGATCCGGGACGCCCATCCGGGGATGCAACTCTGATCCGTTCGCCCCGGCCGCGCACGACAGGCCGGTTGAGCGGTTCAAACGCTGAGCGCCGCCGCAACTGGTGGCAACGGTCGTGTCGGTCAAGGCGGGCCACCGGGCAACGGCGGTCGCGGCGGGCTGATTGTCAGACCGGCCGCACGGGCGGTTACGGCGGGTTGGCCGGCGGACCGGGCGCTACCGGCAGCTACGGCACTGACGGCACTGACGGCAGCAACGGTAGCTCTGGCTACTCCGAATGCGATCTGCGGCTGACCTAGAGGTTCAATGCCTTTCCGCGCCGAGCCACGGTGCTGACGGCCCGCGCCGGCGGAGGAGGGCATCGAAGCAAGCCGCCCGCGTCGAACCCGCTCCATCGCTTGATCATCTGTCATATCGCGCCGACCGAGTTTCATAGCGAGGTCGGACAGCGAGGCGGCGTCGATAGCGAACGCCATGTGAACCAGACGGCCGTCGGCACCGTGCCCAATAGGGGCGGGGTGCCCGAAAAAGGGTGCAGGAAAAGCGAGAATAAGGAGAGCGATCATGAAGCACAAACTGTTTTGCGCGAGCTGCATGATGGCCGTGGCGGTCGTCGGCGCGGCGCCCGCATACGCCGACACCAGCCACGGCGTCGAATGCGGGGGCAGTGGAGCCACCAGCTCGCCCGGCAACGCTGCCACATCACCGGGTTCGATTTTCAACGAACCCACCGTCAACAGCGTCAACGGCGGCAAGGCCAATCAGGCATATAACACCAACGCCCGTCAGGGAGCGGGAGCACCATCGCAGTATGACGTCGCCTGCGGCAAGGTAACCGCGAACGGCACCGGCACGCCGATTCAGCCCACGCCGACTGCAGACACCACGAACAACTCGAAGGCCACCAGAGACGCCCTCGGAGTGATTTCGCACACCGGCAAGGGCGCCAACAAGTAACAAGCCACCAAAACTTGCGAAGCGGCAACGACGCGGCCAACGTCGCATCGACCGCGGGGTCGGTCGCAATGCGCACGGCGTGCGCCGACGCCGTGGGCGCTGCGGTCAGTGCGAGGACCGCCAGCAGAACGCCCAGCAGCGCCGACGCCCCCGCCGTCATGACCGTCGCCGCATAACCAATACCGCCAGTCCCACCCCGACCGCGCCGACGAGCAGTGCGCCGCCGGCCAGCCAGCGTGCGGTGTTGTCAGAAGCCGGTCGCGAAGAGGCCTGCGCAGGTACGGGCGCCGGGCTCACCGATACCGAGGGTGAACGAGTCTTCCCGGCACCCTCGGCTGGCGCTGCGGTCAGCGTCAGCATCGGCACCGGGTATTCGGGCTCCTCACCGCCGGGTTGCGGCGGCTGATCCCAGTGCACCACCGTGGCATCCGAGTAGGTCTGGGTGGCCGGGAAGCTGACCGTGTCGGTGTTGGGCAGGGTCACCGCCACCCGGAACAGCGCGAACTGATCCGGAGCGACGCCGACGCCCGGTGCCGCGGTCCAGGTCACCAAACGGGTGGTGCCCGCGGCGGTGTCGCGGTCGAGCTTGGCGGTCCAGCCCGGCATCAGCTCGGTGCTCGCCGATGCCAGGTTGGGCAGCGCGACACTGAATTGTGTTGTCAGTGCACCTTTGTCGGATTCGTTGGGTACTTGGAAGGTTAAGATCGCCTCGCCGCCGCGGACAGCGGTGTTGGCGTCGACTTCGACATGGGCCCAGGGCGGTGCGGTGCCGGCGAAGAAGGCTGTGACGGAAACCGCGGCCAGGATCAAGGCGCGCGGGACCGCCCTCGTGATGAGGGTCATGTGATTGTGACTTTCTATTGTCGGTGAATGGATGTCGGTCAGCGAGCTGGGCTGACCGGCGGCCCACGACGACATACCGACGCGGTAAGAAGTAAAGCTGAACGCAACGGCTGATCACCGCTGGTCACCGCAGCAGCCGGGGCCGTCGCCAGCATGCCGGGCAGGTCGCCGGCGCAGGCGCGTATCACCGACGACAGCGCCCGCCAGAGCCGTTCGCCAGCCGCGATGAGGCTGGCCCCGACCACTAACGCCACCGTGTGCGCCGCGAGCATCACAGCAGCGGGCGGGCCACCGGACGCGGCGCAATGCATATCACCGACGATGTTCAACACCACATGCCCCACCAGCTGACCCACGGCCAGCATGGCCAGCAACACCCGGGCGTCGGAAGCACGCGCGGTGGCGGCCGCCACCGCGCCGATCGTGCCAGCCAGCACGCAGAGCAGCACAGCGGCCGCGCCGGGCGGCACGGCACCGCCTGCCATGGCGTGCGCTGCCACGGCCAACGCCGCGGTCAACAGCCCCGCCGCCATTCCCCGCAGGCACGCTGGGAGGCTCGATGGGCGTCGGCGCTGCACGAACCCGGCTAGATCGGGCCCAGACGCGCCAGCAGATCGGCAACGTGGACGGCGCCACCCTGCGGCAACGGCATCTTCTTCGCCGAAGTCCACACTCGGCTCGTACTGCAGCTCATGGTGTCGCGATCATAAGCCCCACTCGTCCGCATTACGGGCGCTAGGTCGATGGAGCCGCGAGCCGTGCGAAGGACATGCCGACGGTCTGCCCGCCGAGCCGATCCCGCGTCAGGGCTCCTCGCAACGAGTGGCCGCCAAGACAAAGCGAAAGTGTGGGGATCGGCTGCCCGAAAGACTCCACGCCCTGGCGTCACAATCCGCGATCAAGGGCACACCGTCAGGGAATATCGCACGTTTCGAATGAGTGCTCTCTGCCAGCTTCATCACCAGAGACGGGGTCGGACGGTGTGTCCAAACGTTACGCGTTGGCGTTGGCATTGGGGGTACGTCTGGCCGGCGACGTGCTGGCGTTGCACGAGCGACGACACCTTGTGTGTGAAAGTCGCCACGGCGGCCGCCCCGCGCCAGCACGTCGTGCCGGGCACCCAGCGCGCCAACATGCGCCGGATGGCGTGCACCCGCAGGGGCGGCGAACGCCCGGTGATCCGGCGCGAAGGCCGCGGGCAGCGGCGCGCCAGGTCGGTGGCGCTGAGGGAAGCGGTTGCATTGCTTTGGCTTTGGCCACCGAATTCGACATCGCTGATGTGCGCACCGTGATCGACGCCGGGGAGAAAGGCGATCATGAAGCTCACGACCAAACGTTCGTCTCCGTCAACCGAGTGATGCAGGGGGGCCGGTTGTCAAACATGGGTTCCTGAGACATGAAACAGGGTGCGGCTCTCCCATTCTCATCGGCGACGTGCGCGGTGAAGGGGGAGGCGCGAGAGGGTCGGCAGTCTTACCACCGCGCAGTTACGTTCGCGGCGATGTGGTCGGCAATCTTCAACGCCGAGTCAGCGGGGTTAGCGCTGCACGTGTTGATGTCGATAATGACATTGTTTCTGAGCGCCAGCGCGCGTCCACAGCCCCAGCCGGGGGCACTGGCGTCCTGTTGAGTCGCAGTGGTGCTCAGTGTGCCATTCGCATTGGAGATCTGCCCGACAGACCACTGCGACTCGCTCTGCGTGTGGCTGTACTGGCGGCAGGCCGGCCACTGCTGGGCGGAGGCATCGAAGAAGGCACCGGCTCTTTCCACGGTAGGAAACAACACCACCGCCTGTTTGAAGTAGTGCGTGAACTTATCGCCGTCGTTGAGGCTCTGATCGCGCTCGGCCAAGTAACCGCTGTTGCCATAGACCGGGGCTTCCGCCGCGCCGTCGATGGCGAGGCACTCCTGCGGCGCCATGATGGCGCTGTTGTCAGACATCGCGGTGTGCGTATTCGTGACCGTCATTCCGGTCGCCCCCATCGCGACATTCACCTGTTCCGTGCTGAGCAGCAACTCGGCCAACTCACGCTCAACAAGAGGGCGCGGAATCATCGGTCGGGTGGTCGTCGTCGACTCGGCGTTGCCTTCTGTGACGGCGCACCCAGTGATCAGAACACAGATGACTGCAATAGCAATTGCGGCCGTTGGTTGGCGCATGTGTTCCTCCCTATTCGAGCCGAGCGCAACCGACACCGTGGCGCGATATCTCCATAGCGCGGCACGTGAAGACATGGTCCAGTAATGGCGCCGACGCCTATGCGAGGTTGAACGGTGTTTCCTGATAACGATCACCGTTGTTCTTGATAACGATTGGTGGGTCGAGCACAGCTCTGAGCGGTCCTGCGATCGGACTGGTCCCGGCGCGGGGTGCCAGCCGAGTAGAAATGGCGCTTGGACAGTTCGTCTGGATGTTGGCTGCCCAACCCGGTGTGGCTGGATGAACTGCCCGATTGAACGCCCTCCGTTCCGGCAACCCGCTCAGGCCGGCCGCAATCTGGGGCGGGAGCAATCGATCAGGTCTTTCGGATGAGGACGGCGAGCGCTTCGCGGTCGGTGACGTCGAGCTTGATGCAGGCGCGGTAGATGTGGCCCTCGACCGTGCGCAGCGAGACGGTGAGGCGTTCGGCGATGTCGCGGTTGGACAGACCTCGTGCAGCGAGGTTGGCGATCTCGCGTTCCCGGGTACTCAACGGCAGCGGATTGGCTGCCAAACTCAGTGCGAGAGTCTGTATGTCACCGCGGTGGCAACGCGGTCGGCGACCGCAGCGGAGTCGAGGTGGCGCCGGCGCTGATTCGCTGACTCGAACAACACGGCGGCTTGGGTGGCGGCATCGGCGACGTAGAGCAGTGCGTCGATGTCGGAGAAGGCGTTGGCGGCGGCGTAGAGCGCCGCGGCGTCGCGGTCGATGAGCGCCCGGGCATAGGCATGCTGCGTGCGGGCCAGCGCACCATCGATGGTGGCAGCCACGTCGGCGAAGGCCTCCCGACCGGTGCGGTCCCCGAAGCGGGCGGCGTCATGATGGGCGAGCTGTCACCCATGTAAGTCTTTTGGTCGAAAACGCCAGGGGGAAGCCGCTCAGGCATACGATCACGCCGGGCCGACAGGCGCCGGCGCCTTGCACGTCGGCTACCAGGACTTGTCAGTCATGTCCTTCGAGCAAGGAGGCCGCGTGTCCGGTCAAACGTCACCCGCAACTCCTGGACGTTTCGCGCGAATCGAGTTGCGCTCCATTGACTATGTGCCACTGGACGAACGGCACGGCAAGGTATGGAGCCAGGGCCCGTTGTGGTTCATGAGCAACGCCCAGATCGCGACGCTGGCGGTCGGCACATTCTCGGTCGTCGGGGGCGGCAATCTGATCTGGTCGATGCTGGCGATCATCGGGGGAGTCCTGTTCGGCACGTTCTTCATGGCCTTCCACTCAGCCCAAGGCCCACAGCTGGGGTTGCCCCAGATGATCCAGTCACGCCCGCAGTTCGGCTACGTGGGCGCGCTGCTGGTCTGGGCGTTCGCGTACCTTCAGTACGCAGGCTTCAACATCTTCAACACCATATTGGCCGGCGACGCCCTGCACTCGACCGTTCATGGCCCCAGCAAGATGTGGATCGTCGTTGCCACCGTAGTTGCCGCGATGGTGGCGCTGGTCGGCTACGACCTCATCCACGGTGTCGAACGGTGGTTGACGGCGGGCTTCCTCGTCATTTTCGGGCTCCTCACGATCGCGGTCTGCACGCTTGGCTATCCGGCGGGGTCCTTCGACCTCGGCGGCTTCAAATGGACTCCCTTCCTCATCCAGTTCGGCGCGGTCGCCGGCTACCAGATCAGCTGGGCCATCTATGTTTCGGACTACTCCCGCTACCTTCCCCCGTCGGTCACCGTCCGCAAGACATTCCTATGGACGTACGGGGGCTCTGCGCTCGGCGCCATCTGGCTGATGTGCCTGGGTGCAGCACTGGCCGCCTGGGAAGGAGCCGACTTCGATACGATCGCATCGCTCAAGGCGGCCGGTGATCACCTGTTTCCGGGCTTCGGAGCCATCGCCCTCGTCTTTTCCACGCTCGGCCTCATATCGGTCACCGCCTTGAACATGTATGGCGGGTCACTCACCTTGATCAGTGCGATCGACTCGTTCAAGAAGGTGCTCCCGACGGCCACGGTGCGCATCATCACCATCACTTTCACCGCGGTTCTCTCCCTTATCCCGGCCCTGCTCATCGGCGAGAACTTCCTCACCAACTTCGAGGACTTTCTGCTCCTGGTGCTCTACCTGTTCGTCCCGTGGACCGCTGTCAACCTCGTCGACTACTACATCGTGCGGCGCGGGCACTACGCCGTCGCCGAGATCTTCAACCCTCGGGGCATGTACGGACGATGGGGCTGGCGGGGTATCACGTCGTATCTGGTGGGCTTCGCGGCGATGCTTCCGTTCCTCAGCACCAGCAAGTACACGGGGTTCGTCGCGACCGAGCTCAATGGGGCCGACATCTCGATGTTCATCGGCCTTCCGGTCGCGGGAATCCTGTACTGGATCCTGGCCAAGTCGGTCGACGTCGAAGCCGAGACGAAGGTTGCCCAGGCGGAGGCAGCAGAGCTGGAGCGGTTAGCCCATGCTCACCACCGTCCTGAGGAGGACACCGACGCCATCACCGGATGATCCGTAGTTAGCAGCCCCCCAATGTAGTTGGCACCAACCGCTGCAGGCCCAACGGCCGCGGTTCCCGCCGGCGAGCACGGCGACGGTCAGCAGACATAAAGGGCCGCGCAAGCCGTGCAGTCGTGCCATGGACGATGACTCTTGGTCTGTAGACCGGTCTTACTCAAAACAAAGCAAATCGCGGCGAGGAGTCGATTATGTGGCCCTTCGTTCGTCATGGTGATGAAGGTGAGTCGCCATCCGATGGGAGAAGAATCATGGACGCACCACAACGAACCATCACCGGGATTGCGACGGTCGGTATACCGGTCACCGACCAGGATCGAGCACTCAGGTTCTACACCGAGACACTGGGCATGGAGAAACGTCTTGACGTCCCGTTACCTCAGTTTGGCGGCCGCTGGATCACTGTTGCCTCGCCTGCCTCAACCACGACGCTCGCCCTGATCCCCGCCCACGACGGCGTTCCTGCCGGTGTTGAGACCGGCATCCGCCTCGCAAGCCCCGACGCCGCGGCAGCACACCAGCACTTGCGTGAACGGGGCGGGGATGTCGGCGAGCTGCTGCATTGGGAAGGTGTGCCCCCGATGTTCGCCTTCCGCGACCCCGATCGCAATGGGTTAGAGATAACCAAAAGCGATCAAAGACATACTCGTTCGGATCCAGGCCATCAGAGTACGTTCCTGAGCCAGGCGTGTGCGTTGGACCGCGAGTCGCGTGGACGCGTCGAGGGGCTGTTGTGTCATGGCTCCTGAGGCCTCTACTTTCGAGGAGGCGGCTTCGCACCCATGTGGGTTGCCGTGGCTGCACCTCCACTACCGACACGATGCCACATCTAACACCGTCGGCCCGTCGACACGACAACTTGTCGGGCGCACGCCGCGGAGGGGCTGAGGCTGGTCGTGCAACGCTTGTATGGAGTCGGGACCCCGCGGCGAGCACCGACGAGCGTTGCCGCTCATGATGCATGGCATCCCCGAACGGGTCGCCCATTCGTCGCTCCCGTCCGATTGCCGTGAGCTCTGCTGTACCGGGATGGGGATGGTCATCCTGCAACCAGCGCTCTCTGGGCTCACGTCGTCATTACAACCAGTGCGGGACGGCCGGGATTGCGCTGAGGCATGCCGGGAACGACTGTGATGTTCGGTACCCGTGCGGAGCAGTTCTGCCACCTCGAAGAACGTACTTCGGAATTGCGTAACGCGTGGGATCCATGCCACACGGTACAGGGGGCTTTGAGCGAAGTCTTAGACGTTTTGGCCAAGGGCGGTGGGGTGCGGATTCCTCCGGTAC
>JAVRPF010000272.1:0-8915 GCA_032162385.1 Mycobacterium sp. | reverse complement strand
ATCGCGGTCTCGCTGCCGTACACCCCCTCGTCGAACGCGAACCGCTCCTCCGCACCGGTCTGCAGGTCGTGCTTGACCAGCCCGTCGAACAGGAACCACGCCGGTTTGCCCGTCGCGGCGTAGGTGTAGCGGTACTCGCCACCCGCGTACGCCGAGTTGATCATGCCGAATTCGGTGATGCTGTCCGACAGTTGCTCCTCGCGCACGCCGCCGGTGACGAGGTTGAATCGCCAACGGTGCAACCGTGGCTGCATCCGGTCCAGTGCCAGGAACCGGAACGCCCGCTGCCACTTGTTGCCCATGCCGTTGTCCGCCGGCTCGGGGTCGCCCTGGAAGAAGCCGTCGAGCACGATATCGTCGCCGTCCTCGTAGGCATTGGCGAAGTGCAGGACGTAGGTCGGATCGGCCTCGAACCACCGGATGTCCGAGGTCTGGCCGCGTCGCGGGATGACGGCGAAGCGCGAGGGCATGTCGCGGTGGAACCGCGCGACGTGCGCGTTGCGCTCGAGGTACTCGGGCTGCCAGAACAACGGAAAGTCGTTGAGGATCACGTAGTTCTCGGTGAACGACATGTCGTGGGGCAGGCGTGGCCCGGGCAGCGGCACGTCGACGTAGTGCACCAGCTCGTTGTTCGCGTCGACGACGCCGTAGTGCATGTAGGGCGCCTGCTTGCCATAGTTGAAGAACAGCAGTTCGCCCGTCCGGTCGTCCACCTTCGGGTGCGCCGACACACCCAGGTCGAACGGGAACGCACCGGCCCAGAGCTGCTTGCCGAGCGTCTCACCCGAGTACGGGTCGACCCGGTACAGGTCGCCGCACTGGTAGAAGCTGGTCAGCGCGATGCCGCGATGCAGGGTCACGTCGGTGGACGACGCGTCCTTCATCAACGTCCTTGCGCCCCAGCCGTAGTCACGCCGGGCCAACTCGACCGGCTCGGCAATGCCGGGCCACAGCGGTCCGCCCGCGTCGTTCTCTGCTGCGAAGCCGTCGGTGCGGACGAACCTGTTGCGGTAGAAGACCTTTCCGTCGCGGAAGCCGACCAGGTGCATCATGGCGTCGCCGTCGAACGGGTGGTACGCCTTGAGCGCAGGGTGCAGCGGGTTCTCGGTGTTGCGCAGGTAGACGCCGTCGAGGTCGGTCGGGATCTCGCCCGCCACGACGGTCAGGTCGTCGGCGTCCCACTCCGTACTCTGGGGACGCCACGGCCCGGTGCGGTAGGGGTGGTCGTCGTCCTCGGGCAGCGTGGACAGGAACTTGCCGACGATCTCGGTATGCATCCCTTACACCCCTCGTGCCGTCCCGACGACGAAGCTGACCGTGGTGGCCGTGCTGCCGCCGAAGTTCAGCGTGCCGAACGTTCGTGCACCGTCGACCTGATAGTCACCCGCGGTGTCGCTGACCTGTTTGGCGGCGTCGAGGAGCATGCGCACCCCGGTTGCGCCGACGGGATGGCCGCCGCCGATCAGCCCGCCGCTGGGGTTGATCGGCAGCCGGCCGCCGATCGCGATCTCGCCGTTCTCGATGGCCTTCCACGATTCGCCGGGACCGGTGAGCCCGATGTGGTCGATCGCGAGGTACTCGCTGGGGGTGAAGCAGTCGTGCACCTCGATGCCGTCGAGGTCGTCCAGCGAGACCCTGGCGCGCTCGAAGGCGTCCAGTACCGCACGTCGCACGTGCGGCATCACGTATGGGTCGTCGGCCGAGCGGTCGAGTTTCTGCTGCAGGCCCAGCCCGACGGTGCGGTGACCCCAGCCCTCGATCCGGCCGATCGGGGGGGCGTCGGGGTGGTCGCGCAGGTAGTCGTCGCCGACCAGGACGATGCCCGCGCCGCCGTCGGTCATCTGGCTGCAGTCGAATCGGCGGATCCTGCCCTCCACGACGGGGTTGACCGCGTCTTCAAGGGCGATCTGGTCGCCGCGTCCGGCGACCAGATCGGGCACGGTCCAGTCGCGGGTCTGTGCGTTCGGGTTGGCCCTGGCGTTGGTGAAGTTCAGCTGCGCGATGGCCCGCAGGTGGCCCTCGTCGATGCCGTATCGGCGGTCGTACTCGTCGGCGACCCGGCTGAACATGTATGGCCACATGAACTTGGCGTCCTGACCCTCGTGCCCCGTCCAGGCGGCGGCGCCGAGGTGCTGGGCGGCGGTGTCGCCGGGCACCGTCTTCTCCAACTCGACGCCGACCGCCAGCACCGTGTCGTAGGCGCCCGACCGGAGGTCGGCGATCGCCGCCAGGATGGCGACGCTGCCGGATGCGCAGGCGGCTTCGTGGCGCGACGACGGGGTGTCCCACAGGCCGTCGACGACGCTGGCGGGCATGGCCCCGAGGTGGCCCTGAGCAGCGAACATCTCGCCGAAGGCATTGCCGACATGGACGACGCCGATGTCGGCGGCGTCGATCCTGGCGGCCTGCATCGTCGCCGTCACCACCTCGGCGGTGAGATCCGCGAAGTCGATTCCCTCGCGGGTCAGGTTCCGTGCGAAGTCGCTCTGGAAGCCGCCGAGAATCCACACGTTGGAGCCACCCATGACTGCACCGTACTACAACTAACAGAGTGACTCGAGATTCATCGCAGAAAAGTGTCGGTTTCAAACCGCCCACCGCTCTCTCACCTGTATGAGTACGACAACGACCTACGACAAAACGACCTACGACATCGTCGACCGGCTGCACGCGCGGCGGGCGGCACAGGTTCCGGGTGACCGGATCGCCGCCACGGTGTCCGCGTGGTTGGCCGAGCTTGGGGTCGACAGCCCGATGGCCGAGGACCTCGCCCGCGCGGCCCGCGCCGGCAACTGGCCCGTAGTTCATGCCATCAGCGACTGTCTGTCCGTCGACGTCCTCGTCCCGGCCTGACGGCCTCACCGGCTCGATTCTGAACCGGTGAGACCTCGGCGCGCTTGGTTGTGCACCGCCAACCGCACCTGTGTGCGAGCATTGCCCGGCTCCCGGTGGCACAAACGTTCGTACCCATCGGATCAGAGGGGAATGATGCAGTCATGACGTCGCAGAACCACGACCTCGCCCTCCGGATGGCGGAGCTGGCGCGTTCGATCGCGTTGCGCAGCGTCGATGAGGTGCTCGCCGACGTCACCGCTGCCGCGAAGCAATTGATCGACGGCGTCGACATCGCCGGGGTGCTCCTGATCGGCAAGGCCAACAGCTTCGACACCCGAGCGCCCACCTCCGACCTGATGTTCAAGCTCGACGAGCTGCAGATGCGCTATCTCGAGGGTCCGTGTGTCGCGGCGGCGCTGGACGAGGTCGTCGTGCGCACGGACGATTTCCGCAACGAGCCGCGCTGGCCCAATTACTCCCCGGCAGTCGTCGCACTGGGGGTGCACAGCGGCCTGTCCATCAAGCTCTATACCGCCGACCGCACGGCCGGGGCACTCAACCTGTTCGCGTTCGAGCCGAGGCTGTGGGACAGCGAGGCGGAGACCATCGGCATGGTGCTGGCGGCGCACGCGGCCGCGGCGATCCTGGCCAGCCGCGAAGGTGATCAGCTCCAGTCGGCGCTGTCGACGCGTGACCGCATCGGCCAGGCCAAGGGCATCATCATGGAGCGGTTCGGCATCGATGACGTCCGGGCGTTCGCGATGCTGCGCCAGCTCTCCCAGGACAGCAACACGAAGCTCGTCGACGTCGCGCAGCGGGTCATCGAGACCCGGGGGCAGTAGACCGCGCAAGCTGGTCCAGAAAAGTGTGCACTCTGCGGTGCCTGGTGACTCCTGGCTGCATCGGTGCGATCTGCCTGGCGGCGCCCGTCGATGCCGGCTCCGCGCCGGTGCCCGCCGTGCAGCAGTCGACGCTGCGCTGACGCCGTCGGCGCAGACGATGGTGTGAGGGTTTACCGGCAGCGGGTATGCCCCTCGGGTGCCAGTGGCAACGACAGTCGCTGGGTCGAGTGCAATCGTTGGTGTGGCTGCGGCAAACCGGTCGCATCCACCAGTGTGATGCCGGCCCAGAGTCCAACCGCGCAACCGAGGAAGAGGACCCAACCATGAGCAACGTTCCCGCAATCAAACTGAACGATGGTGCGCACATCCCGCAGCTTGGGTTCGGTGTCTTTCAGATCGGGGCGGAGGATACGGCTTCAGCGGTCAAGGCTGCCCTAGACGCGGGATACCGGCACATCGACACGGCCGAGATGTATGGAAACGAAAGGGAAGTCGGCCAGGGCGTCCGCGACGCGGGGCTGGATCGCGCCGATGTCTTCATCACCAGCAAGCTCAACAACGGTTTCCACAGGCCGGACGATGCACGGCGTGCGTTCGACAACACACTCAGCGCGCTGGGATCCGACTACGTCGACCTGTTCCTCATCCACTGGCCGCTACCAACGCTCTACGATGGCGACTTCGTCTCTACCTGGAACGTTCTCGAAGAGTTCGCCCGAGACGGTCGCGCCCGCAGCATCGGCGTATCGAACTTCCAACCCGCGCACCTCGACCGACTCGCGAAGGAGTCCGGCACCGTCCCCGCGGTGAATCAGGTCGAGGTCCACCCCTACTTGACGAACGAAGTGGTTCGCGCCTACGGGCGCGAGCATGGCATCGCTACCGAGGCGTGGTCGCCGATCGCTCAGGGCAAGGTTCTCGGCGACCCGGTTGTCGAGCGAATCGCCAACGCCGTCAACAAGTCACCCGCCCAGGTCGTGCTGCGCTGGCACATTCAGCGCGGCGACATCGTCTTCCCGAAGTCCGTATCGCCCGACCGAATGAGGTCGAACTTCGAGTTGTTCGACTTCGAACTGAACGACGGCGACATGGACGCGGTCTCTGCCCTCGACAAGGGCGAATCCGGGCGTACGGGCCCCAACCCGGACGTGTTCGCCTACATCCCCGAGTAGACGGTTCATGGTTAACCAGGACGGTTTCCATCCAGACTTGACGGAGACGAGCGCCGAGCGGGCTTACGCGTCACTCCGAACGCGAGTACACCATGTCAAGGCTTCAGAGCTCAGCTCCGGCACGGCCCAGACTGCGGGTATGCAGCGATTTGCGGCCATCAGCGGCAGCTCGGTCGGTTCGGAGAAGATCTGGATGGGTGAGACCAGTGTTTCGCCGGCGACGGTGTCGGACAACCATCATCATGGCGACTCCGAAACCGCGATCTTCGTACGAAGCGGAAACCCCGAGTTCGTGTTCCACGATGGCGTCGAGGAAGTCCGTATCGCCACTGCTCCCGGCGACTACGTCTTCGTTCCACCCTTCGTTCCGCATCGGGAAGAAAATCCGGACCGCACCCATCCCGCCGTGATCGTGATTGCACGCAGCACACAAGAGGCAGTCGTGGTCAACCTTCCCGGTCTCTACCCGCTTCCAGAGAGTCTGGGTTGCAGCTAGCGGGTACCCGGGCTTTGCTGCTAGTAGCAAGCGGTAATGGGCGGCAGCCTTGACGACACCCGATGCGGAAAACGCGATCCTAGGAGACATGGCCACTCTCCCGTACCCGTACCACGACGATCATCAACGTCCACCCGGCACGGAAACACCAACTGCGGCACATCGCAAGCCGCCCAGGCCTTCTCGAGGTGGGGCGCTGTTCGTCGCGGGTGTGGCGGTGGCAGTGGTGTCTGCCGGTATCGGTGGGTTCACCGCGTGGGTCGTGCAGCCACACACCGTCGTACTCAACGCCCTCGCGACCGCGGCGGCCGCCACCCCCCGTGCGTCCGCGGCCAGTCTGCCCGCCGACTCGATCGAACAGGTTGCCGCAAAGGTGGTGCCCAGCGTGGTGCAGCTGCAGACCGCCCTGACCGGTCAGACCGAGCAGGGTTCGGGCATCATCTTGAATCCCACCGGGCTGATCATGACCAATGCCCATGTCGTGTCGGCCGCAGTCGACGCCGGCCCTGCCGCACCCAGCGGAGCCCACACCCTGGTCACCTTCGCCGACGGCCGCACCGCGCCCTTCGACGTGGTCGCCATGGATCGAACGAGTGACATCGCCGTCGTTCAGGCGAAGGGAACCTCTGGGCTCACCCCCATCACGTTCGGCTCGTCCGACCATCTTCGCGTCGGCCAGAAGGTGGTGGCAGTGGGGTCCCCGTTGGGTTTGGAAGGCACGGTCACCACGGGCATCATCAGCTCGCTGAACCGTCCGGTCTCCACCGTTGACGACGCGGCGTCCCAGGCCACGGCGACCCAGGCCACGGCGACCGACGCCATCCAAACGGACGCCCCGATCAACCCAGGAAACTCGGGCGGGGCGCTTGTCGATGCGGGCGGTCAGCTCATTGGGATGAACTCGGCGATCGCCACTCTGGGCGGCTCGCCTGACGCCCAGAGTGGTTCGATCGGTTTGGGTTTCGCGATTCCCGTCGATCAGGCAAGGCGCATCGTCGACGAACTCATTGCCACCGGCACGGCGTCGCACGCTTCGCTAGGTGTGCAGGTAGGTGACGACGTCAGCGCTCACGGCGCCAGGATCGTCGACGTGACGAGTGGCGGCCCCGCCGCGGCCGCCGGCCTGTCCGCCGGCGTGGTGGTGACCAAGGTCGACAACCAAGTGATCGACGACGCCGACGCGTTGGCAGCGGCAGTGCAATCGAAGGCGCCCGGCAACATGGTCACCGTCGACTACCTCGACGCCACCGGCGCTACCCACAGCGCCCAAGTCCTGCTCGGCACCGACCAGGTTCAGCAGCCGTAGCAATCGGCAGCGGGTCGTCGACACCGAGGAGTGCCCAGGTAAGAGTCTGTCCGCCAACGGGCTTGCGCTTCGAGCAGATCGCCAAGCACAACCCACCACCGTGGCCCCGCGGCTGGTACGGGGTGATGCGGCGCCGTCCTACCGGCTCGGGCCGCTCGCTGATGGACCGTCTGTCGCCTGCCCGCCGTTGCGCCGTCACGGATCGAACGCTAGAACCTCAACAATGGTTGACGTGGAAACCCCGCGTTGATCAGGCCCGCACACCATCGATCTACTGGACGGCTGACGTAGCCCGGCGCAGGTCCGGTCGGTAGGGCTTCGGATCGTCGGCCGTCGCCTCGATGCGGTGCAGGACGCTCGGATGCAACATGTCCGTCGGCCGGATCGTGCGGTGTCGCCAGCCCCCGGCAAGCCACCACGCCTTCTCGTTGGCGTGGATCGTTCCCACGGCGTGCTCGGCGGGCAGGTCCTCGTTGAGGTGGGCATGCAGGAGCGTGTGGTAGCGACGGTCGTCGACAGCAAGGTCGACTCCCGCGGCCTCCTTCGCCATCCACGAAAAGGCGATGTCCGACAGGTCGTGATCGTCGGGGAACTGGCCGCCGACATCGCTGTGCACGCCGGCGAACCACATCTCCTGGAAACGGCCGCCGGAGGCCGCGACGACATCCTCGCGGAAGCGATATTCCGCGAAGGGCCTGCGACGTTCGTCGATCGCCATGGCATGCCGGGCCGTGGCGACATTCTCGACATTGGCCGTGAACGGCCATCGGGCCATCTCTAGCTGGCCCTTGAGGTTCAGCCAGCCAACGGATTTCACCGTGTCCCACACGCCGAGGAAGTGCACCTGCCTGCGGCTGGTATCGAAGTGGTCAGGAAAGTCCGGGCTGCCGAACTGCTTGGCGAAGGCGCGGCGCACCTTCCAATACTCGCTTTTGGCCTTCTTGACGGCGGGATCGTCTTCATGACCCGGTATGGCCTTGGGCGGGCCGCCCTGCGCATAGAGCTTCAGCGCATACGGCGCGAGATTCTCGGTGCCGGGGCGCAGTAGACCCACGGTGCTGAGCATCCCGGTGAGGGCGCGGGCAGTGTATGCGCCGCGCGAAAATCCGAACACGTAGATTCGGTCGCCGGGTTGGTACTGGCGGGAGAGCCAGGTGTAGGCCTCTTCGATGTTGTCCTTGATGCCGTAGCCGGCGACGAGGCCCGCGACCCTGGTGAATGCTTGCCCGATCTGCGTGACTGCACCACGTGCGCCCATGGTGCCGACGCCCGGGTCGTAGTAGACGAGCTGGTGGTCGTCCTTCACGGCGACGTCGTACAGCCGCGCGACGTTCGTGACGCCGTGCTCGGGTTCGTTGCTGGTGCCGTCGAGGCAGATGACGAGATTGCGTGGTGTGGTCATGGCACTCCCTTGTCGAGCCCAACGATAGGACGGTGGTGTCGATTGAGGGTGAGTAAGTGACTACCCGATTTGTGGTCGAGGGCGCGCTCAAAGTCAAGTAGCCGACCACTCGTGAAGATGAGCCGTGCGCGTTGAATGATCAAGGCCCATCAATCGTTCGGCGAAAGGCATCATCATGACCAACCCAACGCGCAGCGGGCCGCAGTACACCGGCCGCCAGGTCGTCGTCCTGGCCCCGAGTAAGGGCCGCGCGAACCCGGAGCGAGCGCTCATCCGCATCGCGGGACTGTCGAACATCGCCCGCACCAAGGACTTCGAATTCCAGGCGCTGGAGGTCAGCGTAGCCGGTGACGCGGACGCGACGATCTTCGACGAGCTCGGCGTCGCGGTGGTGGCCGGGGATGCCGACCAGCATGCCGCATTGAGAGCCGCCGCCGAGCTAGGCGACGTGGTGCTGTCGGTGGAGCCAGAGTTGATCCACACGCGCTCAGCGTGACCGCGCTGCCGACGATGGCACCGCCGGGAGACACCGACGCGTTTACCTGGGGTCTGCAGGCCACCCGCGTTGACACATCGCGGCGAACCGGTCGAGGGGTCCGGCTCGCGGTGCTGGACACCGGGTTCGATGTGGATCACCAGGACTTCGTGGGCCGCACCGTCACCACACAATCGTTCATTGCGGGGGAGTCGGTCCAGGACGCTCACAGAACGTCACGGTGACCACCGACGGACGCGACATCGACAAGACGGTCGAGTCCCTGCGATCGGCGGGGATGACGGTGACGGCCGTGCACCGCGAGATCGGTGTGGTGTCAGGAACTGTCGCTCCCGCCGACCGCGACTCGCTGGTCGTCGTCCGGGG
>JAVRPF010000271.1:0-5473 GCA_032162385.1 Mycobacterium sp. | reverse complement strand
TTCGAAGAAGCACGCGTTCATGTCGATTCAGCTCAAGGGCAACGACGACGACACCATCCTCAACAACTACAAGGTGGTCCAGAACAACTTAGCCATCTCGGGCGTCAACGTGAAGCTGGCAGGTTTGCAGCCGTTGGCCAACGAGCTCATGGGGACCATCGCCGAAGACCAGCTGCGGGCCGAAGTGCTGGCCGTGCCGCTGGTGGCGGTGGTGCTCTTCTTCGTGTTCGGCGGTGTGGTCGCGGCGTGTCTGCCGGCGATGGTCGGCGCGCTGTCCATCGCCGGCTCGCTGGGCATCATGCGGTTGGTCGCGATATCCGGGCCGGTGCACTACTTCGCGCAGCCGGTCGTGACACTGATCGGCCTTGGCATCGCGATCGACTACGGGCTGTTCGTGGTGAGCCGCTTCCGTGAGGAGATCGCCGAGGGCTATGACACCGAAACCGCGGTACGCCGCGCGGTGACGACGGCAGGGCGAACCGTGATGTTCTCGTCGGTGCTCATCGTGGCGTCCGCGGCCGGCCTGTTGCTGTTCCCGCAGGGCTTCCTCAGATCGCTCACCTACGCCATGATCGCCTCGGTCATGTTGTCGGCGATCCTGTCGATCACTGCGCTGCCCGCCTGCCTGGGGCTCCTGGGCCGCCACGTCGACGACTTGGGTGTGTACTCATTCCTGCGGGTTCCGTTCTTCCGCAATTGGAGACCGACCAACTGGTGGCTGCACTGGCTGGGCGCGCGCGTGCAGAAGAACAAGACCCGCGAAGAGATCGAGAACGGCTTCTGGGGCAAGCTCGCCAACCGCGTGATGAAACGGCCAATCGTGTTTGCCGCCCCGATCGTCATCGTCATGATTTGGCTGATCGTCCCGCTGGGCAATATGTCCCTGGGCGGCATCAGCGAAAAGTACCTGCCGCCAACCAACTCGGTGCGCCAGGCGCAACAGGAGTTCGACCGGATCTTCCCCAGGTTCCGCACCGAGCCGCTGACGTTGGTGATCCATGGCAATGACGACAGGCCGGTCACCGACAGCCAGCTCGCGCAGGTCCGCAGCGAGGCCATGACCATTCCGGGCTTCATCGATCCGGACAACACCCCGGCCAACATGTGGAAGGAACGCCCCTACCTCGACGGCGCATCGAAGGATCCATCGGTCCGGGTGATCCAAAACGGCCTGGTCAACCGGAATGACGCCGCCACCAAGGTCCACGAGTTGCGGTCGATCTCGCCGCCGCGCGGCCTGACCGTGTGGGTGGGCGGCACACCCGCGCTCGAACAGGACAGCATCCAGAGCATATTTGCCAACCTGCCGCTGATGACCCTCATCTTGGTCGGCACGACCACGCTGCTGATGTTCTTGGCGTTCGGATCACTGGTGCTGCCGATCAAGGCCGCGATCATGAGCGCCTTGACGCTGGGTTCGACGCTGGGCGTGCTGACCTGGATATTCGTCGACGGACACTTCTCCGATTGGCTGAATTTCACACCCACCCCGCTGACCGCCCCGGTGATCGGCCTCGTCATCGCGGTGATCTACGGCCTGTCGACCGACTACGAAGTCTTCCTCGTATCCCGGATGGTCGAGGCACGCGACTCTGGCACGTCGACCGCGGACGCCATCCGCATCGGCACCGCGACCACCGGTCGCCTCATCACTGCGGCGGCGTTGGTCCTCGTCGTGGTGGCGGGCGCGTTCGTCTTCTCCGACCTGGTGATGATGAAGTATCTGGCGTTCGGCCTGGTCACCGCGCTCCTGCTGGACGCCACGGTGGTCCGGATGTTTCTCGTGCCAGCGGTCATGAAGCTGCTCGGCGACGAGTGTTGGTGGGCGCCGAGGTCGTTGAAACGTCTGCATTCGCGGGTCGGGCTCGGCGAGATCGGTCTACCGGACGAGCGTGAGCCGCCGGCGGAGCCAGGAAAGGAACCGGAGTCGGAGGATGCTCTCGTTGGGGCAGACGCGCCGGTGACGCAGTGGCCGCCGCGTGACCCCACCGGCCCGACCGTTGACGGTTCCGCCCGGCGCATCGACGCCGCGCGGCGGACGAGCACGCCGTCTCTTGCGACGACCATGCCGATGCCGATCATCCGCACCACTCGCGCCGACGAACCGATGGTCGCGCCGATCTCGAGGGCCAACGACCCGGTGACCAACGGCAACGGTGAGGTGACGACGTCGTCGCGCGCCATTCCGGCTCGGCTTCAACCAGATCAGGGTGCCGGCTGACTGGCGACATCGACCGCCGTTGGCCGGTCAGATCTTGATCGCCGGTATCAGTCTGTTGAGGTTCCATAGTTGGTTGCGTCGGGCGGACGGCGCGGAGGTCGCCAGTGCGACGGCCCATATGCCGAACAACACGATGATCGCCTGCCATAGTCGGGCGTCGATGCCGCCCATATGACCAGCTGCAGCATGAGCAAGAGCGCGACGTACGTCGATCTGTGGCCAGCGCTCAGCGACGGCCGCGGCGGGCTTCGGGCCGAATTCACCCAAGACAAGCTGCACCTCAACGGCCTTGGCTATTCGGCGTGGGTGGACACGCTCTCACCAATCACGCGCAGGGCGCTGCCGTGAGTGTCGCCAGGTCACTCCGACGGTTTCTCGATGAGACGCCGATGCAACTCCGTTGTGAGCAAATGGATTTGACGGGTGAGTTCGGTATTGGTCTTCAGTTCCAGCTCTTGGGCCTCAAAGTCATGGTCCGCCTTGACCTGCTGGAAGGCCGACTGTCGATTCTGGCCGATCATCACGAACGTCGAAAGGAAGATCGCCTCGAGCGACACGACGAGGGTCAACATGGGCCACGGGCTCTTCTCTAGGAACAGCATCCAGACCGCGAATAACGCTGCATGAAGCCAGACGAAGTTCATCGACCCGGCGAAGGTGGTGATTCCATCGGCCAGACGCAGCTGGAAATCCCGGCTTCGTCTCTCAGCCTCTTCCAGCACGACTGGATGGTGGGTCGCCTTGCCACGCACGAGTCGGCGCGGGATCAGCTGTGGGATGCGCCGGACAGTAACGGCGCTGTGATCGGTCGTCATAGTCGTTCCTTTCGCGGCCCATCGCAAAATCCGGCCTGCGCGCACTCTAACCGCGGATGGCCGAGCGGTCGGTGTCCGCCAGCACACCGTCGACACCACGGAATTGTTCCGCATGACAACCACGCCGCGTACGCCTGCGAACTGCCCGGCGGGCAACGGAATTCTGGTTGAAGTACACGTCAGATGCCCGTAGGTGCCGAGTAGCGCGGGGCAACCGCTACCCGGGTGTGGCACGCAACAGCGTCTGCTCAACGACATTGTCGGCAGCCACAATGACGGCGAGGGGCCCGCGTTGCACGATTCAGGAGTTGTCCAATCGCACACGAGGAGTCCCAATGACAGACATTGACCTGAGCGCGCAGTTCGAGAAGATCTCCGATAAGGCGAAGAGCGCATCCGACAAGCTGAAAGATGCGGGCCAAAGCACCAGAGAGCGGCTCGAGACTGACGTCCACAGCGCCCGCGACCGCGCGACCGCGGCAGCGGATCGACTCAACGACAAGGCAGTTGACGGCAAGGACAAGGCTTCGTCGCAGTGGCAGGAGATGCACGCGAAGTGGCAGGCGCATGTTGCGAAGGTGAAGACAAACGTCAAGGACAAGCAGGACCGTCTCGACGCGGACCTCGCCGCCAGCGATGCCGACCTTGCCGAAGACAACGCATTGGCAGCGATCGACTTCGCGCAGGCCACCATCGATGAAGCAGAGTCGGCGGTGTACGACGCCATGTATTCACGTGCGTACGCGGTCGCGCTCGACACCGGTGCTCGTTGAATCGATGTCCATGTGACTGGTGCTGCAGGCGCAGAGGAACAGCGGGCTGCGAGCTTCGGTCGGCTCGACCTCGGCCTGCGGCAAGCCAGCGACTGGTACCTCTGGGGGCCCTACCTCAGTGAAAGACAATGGGGCACAGTCCGCGAAGACTACAGCGCCGACGGCGACGCATGGACCTATCTACCGCACGAGCACGCCCGCTCGCGCGCCTACCGCTGGGGCGAGGACGGGCTTGCCGGGTTCTGCGACATCGAGCAGCGGCTGTGTTTGGCGCTCTCGCTGTGGAACGGGCGTGATCCGATACTGAAGGAGAGGGCGTTCGGGCTCACCGGTGCCGAGGGCAATCACGGCGAGGACGTCAAGGAGTACTGGTGGTACCGCGATGCCGTACCCAGCCATGCCTGGAACAGCTGGCGCTACCACTATCCACAGCGGGCATTTCCCTACCAGCAGCTGCTGGACGAGAACCGCCGACGCGGCAAGCGCGACCGTGAGTACGAACTGCTGGATACGGGGATCTTCGACGACGACCGCTATTGGGTCGTCGATGTGCACTACGCCAAGGCCGATCCAACCGACGTGCTGATGACGATCAGCATCACCAATGCCGGGCCCGGCACCGAAGTCCTTCATGTGCTGCCTACGCTGTGGTTTCGCAACACATGGTCGTGGGAGGCCGAAGCCACCCCGCCGACGCTTTCGGCCGGCGCCGCAGGCACGGTGGAGGTCGCACATCCTGTCCTCGGCGACCTGGAGTTGCTCGCCGGGCCTGCCGCTGACGGCGAGCAGCCGGAGCTACTGTTCTGCGACAACGAGACGAACCTGAATCGGCTCTACGGTGTTTCGACAGGATCGAGGTGGCCGAAGGACGGTATCAACGATCGCGTCGTGGACGGGGCGGACACCGTCAATCCGCAGCGTCGTGGCACGAAATGTGCTCTTTGGTACCGGGTTTCACTGGATGCAGGTAAGACGACCGAGATACGGCTGCGGTTGCGCCCGGCCGACACGGGGCCACCCGAGCCGGACGCATTGGGTACGGACTTCACGCGGGTGAACGCGGAGCGTCGGGCCGAAGCCGACGAGTTCTACTCCTCGCTTACCCCGCCGCAGGCGTCGGCCGACGAGGCCGCCGTGATGCGCCAGGCATTCGCCAGCATGTTGTGGACCAAGCAGTTCTACTACTACGACGTGGCCAAGTGGCTCGATGGCGACTCGGCCCAACCGCCGCCTCCGACACAGCGCAGGAACGGCCGCAACGCCCGGTGGCGGGGCTTCGGGGCCTTCGATGTGATGTCGATGCCCGACACCTGGGAATACCCGTGGTTCGCGGCCTGGGATCTGGCGTTTCACTGTGTCGCGTTGGTGCACGTTGATCCGGCGTTCGCGAAGTATCAGCTTTCCCTGCTGTGCCGCGAATGGTTCCAGCACCCCAACGGTGCGTTGCCCGCATACGAGTGGGACTTCTCCGACGTCAACCCCCCGGTTCATGCGTGGGCGGCGCTGGAAGTCTTCGCCATCGACGGCGGACGTGACTTCGACTTCCTCAGCAGAATCTTCGACAAGCTTCTGGTGAACTTCACCTGGTGGGTGAACCGCGAAGACGCGAACGGTTCGAACGTATTCGAGGGCGGCTTCATGGGCCTGGACAACATCGGCCCCCT
>JAVRPF010000270.1:0-2500 GCA_032162385.1 Mycobacterium sp. | reverse complement strand
ACCCGCAATACTGGCGGCCGCATTCCCGCCAGCCGGTGAAATTAGCAGAAAGTGTGCGCACCGAGGCGGGGCTGGGGTGCTCGGTGTTGATGGAGCTCGGTCCGCAACCGGTGCTGACCGGGGCTGCGGTGCAGGTCTGGCCGGAGCACTTGGCCGCGCCGCGGGCGATCGTCTCGCTGCGTAAGGGCGTCGGCGACCGGCGCCAGATCGCCGACGCGCTGGCCGCGGCCTACGTCGGGGGCCACCGGCCCAATTTCGCCAGTCTGCATCGTCAACCCCGTCGCAGACTCGAATTGCCCACCTACCCGTTTCAGCGCCGCCGCTTCTGGCCCAAGACGTCCGGCACCGCAATCGACGGTCCGGCGGTATCTGGGATCCTCGGTAGTGCAAAGGACCTCGCCTCTGGTGACTCCATCTACACCAGCAGGTTGTCCGTCAGATCGCAGCCGTGGCTTTCCGACCACGTCATCTATGGCACCGTGGTCGTCCCCGGGGCGACGTACGCAGCGATGGCGTTGGCCGCAGTCGGTCCACCAGCGCGGGTGAAGGACGTCTTCTTCTACGAGCCGATCATCCTGCCCGAGAAGAGTTCTCGCGAGGTACAGCTGTCATTGCATCCGCTGGAGAGCGGCAGCGGTTCGACCTTCAAGGTACACAGCCGCCCGTACGGTGTCCGTGACGCCGAATGGTCGTTGAACGCCGAAGGCACTGTCCTCACCGGCGTTGGTGACGAGCCGACGCCCGAGCCGACGGAGCCCGTCGACGCGGCAATCGAGCGGCTGAACCGCATGCGTCCACAGGATCTGTTCGAGACCTTCGCCGACCTGGAGCTGGCATGGGGCCCCACCTGGTCCGGCTCCCTGAAATCGCTGTGGCTCGGTGAGGGTGAGGCGATCGGCGACATCGTCGTCGGCGAAGAACTCGCCGAACATCTTGGAACCGAGCCCATGCATCCGGTGCTGATGGACCTGTGCACCGGAGTCGCCTTCCCGGCGTTCCCGGCACTTCTCGCGGCCGAACAGGGCGTGAACGATCTGTTCTTGCCCTTGCGGTACGGGCAAGTGACGCTGCGGGAGAAGATGCCTCGGCGGTTCTACTGCCGGGCGAGGTGGCACACCGGCGCCCTCGACAGCGAAACTCAGGTCTTCGATCTCGATTTCGTCGATCGGGATGGACGACAGCTCGGGGGGATTCGCGAGTTCACGGTCAAACGCGCACCCCGCGAGGCGTTGCTGCGCGGCCTCGGCGGCGACGCCACCCGGCTGCTCTACACCGTTGGCTGGCACGAGGTGCCGCCGCCGGCGTCGAGCGACGGCGCCGAAAACGCGAACGGCACCTGGTTGATCGCCGATTTTGATGGATTAGCTGACATGGTGCCTGGCTGCATTCCTTACGACCGGACCACAGATCCAGAGCTCTTGGGGCAGCTGTTGGCACAGGCTCACGCGCGCGGTCTGCCGTTCTCCGGCGTCGTCTGGCGAAGCACAGGGCCGGGCGCACAGGAGTCGAGCGCCGACGTCGCCGCGCGGCTTGAGACCGAGATCGCCAACCTGCTCAGCGCCGTGCACGCCTTGCAGGGCGGTGAAGTGAAACTGCCCGGCGGACTGTGGATCGTCACCGACCACGCCGTGGCCACCGAATCGGGTGAGCCGGTCGACCCGGTGCAGGCGGCGCTGTGGGGGTTCGGGCGCACCACGATCAATGAGGAACCGGCGCTGCGCTGCAAACTTGTGGATTGCGACGGATCACCGCAGGCGGTGGACGCACTGGCCAACCTGCTGGCCGCTCCGGTCGACGAGCCGGAACTCGCGCTGCGGCAAGGAAAGCTGCTGGCCTCACGGTTGTTGCCGTGGGCGCGCAGCGGCCATCTCACGGTGCCGCGCGCAGGCGATTACGTCCTGGCACCCACCGAACGCGGTGCGATCGACAACCTGCGTCTGACCGAGACGGACGTGCCGCCGCCGGCCGAGGGTTACGTACAGGTCCGGGTGGAGGCTGCGGGCCTCAACTTCCGGGATGTGCTCAACGTCCTTGGCCTCTACCCGGGCGACCCCGGACCGATCGGCGGGGACTTCGCCGGTGTCGTCACACAATTGGGTAGCGGCGTAACCGGACTCGAGGTCGGCCAGCGCGTCTACGGCTTCATGCAGGGCGCATTCTCGAGCCGGTTCAATGTGCCGGCCCAGTTGCTGGCGCCGATTCCCGACGGGGTGAGCGCGGTCGAGGCCGCGACGATCCCCGCAGCGGCGCTGACGGTCCGACTCGCGTTCGACTGGGCGCAGCTGAAGCCCGGTGACCGGGTGCTCATCCACGCCGCCAGTGGTGGTGTCGGCCTGGCGGCGATCCAGATGGCCCAGCAGTGCGGTGCGACGGTCTTCGCCACGGCCAGCACCTTCAAACGCGCGACGCTGCGCAAGATGGGTGTGGAGTACGTCTACGATTCGCGCACAACGGATTTCGCCGACCAGATCCTTGCAGACACCGACGGTGCCGGCGTCGA
>JAVRPF010000269.1:0-2630 GCA_032162385.1 Mycobacterium sp. | reverse complement strand
CGAGGGAGTCGTTATCGTCGGCCCCGATCCACTCGTCGGGCGGATCGGCTACCTGGTCGCCGTCGTCGTTTCGCACTTCGTCGGAGTCCAGGCTCTCCGCCTGTTCCAGCGTGTCGTCGTCGCGCTTCATGTGCCGGTTACCCGTCATGCGTTCGCGATGAACCGGCCCGCTTACCTCCCGGAACATTGGCGCAGATCCTGGTATGGCGGGGCTCTGGGTCCAGCCACGTCAGCCCGGCAGGGTTTCGCCGCCAATCGGTGCAAGCACCTCGCCGCTGTAATACGAGGAGAGTCGGCCCGCCGCGAAGAACACGTAGGACGGGGCGATTTCGTCGGGCTGTGCCGGACGGCCCATCGGAACCTGCGTGCCGAACGACTCCACTTTCTCCGATGGCATCGTCGCGGGTATCAGCGGTGTCCAAACAGGGCCGGGTGCAACACAATTCACCCTGATGCCGCGTTCCTGAAGCGATTGGGCCAGCGAATACGTCAGCGCGATCACGGCGCCCTTGGTGGCCGAGTAGTCAATCAGTGTCTTGTTGCCGCGCAGGCCATTGATCGACGCGGTGTTGATGATCGCTGCGCCGCGAGGAAGATGCGCCAACGCTGCCTTCGTGACGTGGAAGAAACTGTCGATGTTCACGGCGAAGGTGCGGCGCCACTGGTCGTCGGAGAGTTCGGCGAAGTCCTCCACGGGGTGCTGAAACGCCACGTTGTTGACCAGAAGATCGAGGCCGCCCAGTGCTTCGGCGGCGTCGGCGACCACGCTTCGGCAGTGGCCGGCCTCGGCAAGATCGCCGGGCAGGGAGACTGCGCGACGCCCCGCCCGCTCGACGACGTCGACGGTATGTGCGGCGTCGTCGTGCTCGGTGAGGTAGGCGATGGCCACGTCGGCGCCTTCCTTGGCGAAGGCCGCGGCCACGGCGCGACCAATGCCAGAGTCCCCGCCGGTGATGAGTGCTCGTCTCCCGGCCAGGAGTTCCCGTCCGACGTACCCGCGCATCTCGTCCGCGGGTTGGTCGCTCATGTCTGCGTTGTGGCCTGGATAGTCGATCGTGGTCATGGCGCTGGCGGTACCCCACGGGGTGCGAACGGAAACGGTATTTAGTCGGGTGGTTCCGGAGTTCGCTCCGAGGTGGACTCGTCGGGCGCTGGTTCGCCACGCTCGTACCGTCGGTTCGCCGAATCGGGTACGTACTTCTTGCGGTGTTCGCGCGGCTCGTCTTCGTAGATTCCCCTACCGAGTGGCATGTGTCTCCTCCGTATCGTCTCGAGCGCTGGGACCGAAATGGTATTCCCCGCGCTCCACGACCCAATCAATGAAGGACCCAGAAGAGCCGCTCCTTCGCCGTGCCCTTGTCGTCTTCGACGACGCCCTTGACGCACCCTTCGGGGCCGCCGTTCTCATCGGTGGGATCAGTGGGATCAATTGAGTCCTGTCTCGCGGACATCGGCCCCGGGTATCGGGTAGCGGCGGCACACCAGCCGTTCGAGGTGCTCGCACGCCGAGTCGAAGTCGGCGGCCAGGGGCAGGACGTGATCCGGGTCGAGGATGCCCAGGAGACGCACGATGTCGCGGCCACCGACGACCACCCAGTCGACATCGGAGCGGGTACAGCACACGCTGATGAAGTGCAGCGCCGAAAATCCCTGCGCGCTGAAGAAGCCCACCTCGCGCAGATCCAGCAGCAATTGGGTTGTCGGCTGGAGCTGACGTTCGACGTAACGAGCCACATCGCGGCAGTTGGTCGCATCGACCTCACCTTCGACGGTGACGATTAGCAGCGCCGGAAAGTAGAGGTGAGCGGAATAACGCGCCCTGCCGGACGACCCCACCCCGTCGCCCACACTGCCGAGCAAGGTCCTGGTACGGATTCCGACAGTGGTCATGACCGACCTCCAGACGCAATGGGCAACTGAATCTGGTCACGTCAACGGTGTCACGATGTGAGGGTTCTTCGGCACTCGAGTGGCCGCCGACGCCACCGACGGCTGTGCGCTCAACCTAAGTGAAGGCTACGACGGACCACGCCGACCGTGGACGAATTGCGCAGGACACAGAAACTTCTCAGTTCGATGTCGATCTCGAGTCGCAACCGGCGCGCGAGGATGTCGCGGGCGACGTCGGTAGCCGCACGTCCGGTGGTAGGCATGCGCACGCAGCCGCACCAGCACCTCGGCGGCATCGACGTCCAACTGGGCCACCCATGCCGGTTGCTTGGCTGACTTTCGCGCGGGACAACGCGGTGAGCTCGGCCGTTCAGTTTATTCGGGCTGGCTATCCGGACACGTTTCCTAGAAGCGGGTTCATCGCGGCGGCTGCGCTGTTGCCTCAACGGGTTGCCGATGGACACGACCAGCCGAGTCAGGGTGGGTATGTAGCGCATTGACGCAACGACTGAACGCCGTGCCGCGCCCAGACGGTGTCATCGGATGGACAGAGTCTGCGTTTCGTGCGCCAGGTCGTTGGGTAATACCCGCGCAGACCGTTCAACGAAGGCAAGGAGCCCGAGCATGACAGCACGCCGATTGATCTTGTTGGTTGGAGCGGTGGCGCTCAACGCCGGTTTGATCGGGTTGCTTGTGACGGTATCGGTCTCCGACGGCAATGGCAACGACCACGGCTGCGG
>JAVRPF010000268.1:0-6923 GCA_032162385.1 Mycobacterium sp. | reverse complement strand
GTCTGGCCGCCGATCGGAGGCAGGAACACCTCGAGGTCTCCGCGGGTCACCAATTCGGGGTACATGCCGCCGGTCTCCTCGAAGAGCACGCGTCGCAGATCCGTCTCACTGCAGCCGAAGCGCTGCGCCACGCCGGGCAGGTACCAGACCGGCTCGATCGCTGCCTTGGTGACCAGGGCGGCGCCGCTGGGCAACAGAACGCCGCCGTCCGGGCGTAGCCGGCCCTTCTGCACGGCTTCGATGATCTCCGGCAGGATGACGTGCGCCTTGGTCACGGCGATTGTGGGGCGGATGTCGTAGCCGGCGGCCAGCTCGGCGCTGAAGACGTCGGCGACCGTGGCACCCCAGGGGTCGAGGCTGACGATCGCGCCGGGGTCGCTCCACTGCGGGTGCGGGCCCACGACATCGGTCGGTGAGGTATTGGTGAGGTCGGCCTTGTGTTCCCGCGACAGCGCGCCCGCGGCGATTGCCAGCGCCCGGTAGACGCTGTAGGAGCCGCTGTGCGTGCCGATCACGTTGCGGTGCGACCGCTTGATGGTGGTGCCGAGCACCGGTCCGCGTTCGGCGGCGGTCGGTGCGCCCCAGTGGATCGGGGGCGCGCCGGAGCCACCGCTGTGCGAGGTCAGCCGGATGTGGCCGGCGGCGGACTTGGAGACCGTGGCAGGCGAGGGGACGGCGGCACCGGCATCGGTGGACATGGTCGCTCCTCGGTCATCGGAATTCGCCAGCATAGCGACTCGGCGTGGCCGCTGCCGGTCGCCGAGTTAGACGACGACGAACCAGATGGCGATGTAGTGGCAGACCGCTGCGGCAGCGGTGAACGCGTGAAAGAACTCGTGATAGCCGAACGTTCGCGGCCACGGGTTGGGCCAGCGAACGCCGTAGAGCACGGCGCCGATGTTGTACAGCACTCCTCCGGCGGCGAGAAGGACGACGGCGGCCAGACCCGCGCCGTCCAGCAGTGTGCCTGCGAACCAGATCGCCGTGTAGCCGAGCAACAGGTACAGGGGCACTCCGACCCATCGCGGTGCCGACGGCCACCACATCTTGAGCGCAACGCCTGCGGCCGCGCCACTCCACACCATGACCAGAACCTGGGCCCCGGTCTGTGGTGGCATCGCCAACATCGCAAAGGGAGTGAAGCTGCCTGCGATGAAAACGAAGATCAGCGAGTGATCGATGCGCTTCATCCACTTCAGCGTGGTCGGGGAGTGCCAGTGCACCCGGTGGTAGAGAGCGCTGAAGCTGAACATCGCGACGATGGTCGCCGTGTAGATCAGGGCCGCCACGACAGCCTGCGGTGACGAGGCGATCCACGCAGCCGACACCAGCGCCGCGCCGGCCACGATCGCGGCGGCTGCCGAGCAGAAGTGGATCCAGCCGCGGGCACGTGGCCTGCCAAGGAAGTCGGTGACGGTATCCGCGAGAACCTGCGGCAGGTCGTCGTCGACACTGGTGTTCTGCGGCAGGTCGTCGTCGACGACGGTGGCTGCCCGATCGCTCGCGCGCGAAGGCGTCTGCGGATCGGCTCGTCCGTAGATCGTCGTACTTGTCGCCGATGTGCGGTCGTTCAGGATGTCTCCGTTGTAGAGGGGCAAGCCCATGTGCAGCGGCAGGCGATCGTGGTAACTACGACGCAGGTTGAGCATACAGGCGTTGACCTGATGTATCGCGCTCCGCGTTCGGTCGCAGTGTCGCGACGCTTTGCTGTCAGGCCGGCTGCGCGCCGCGGCGGCGCGCGAGCGACTTGATGTTCTCGGGCAGCGCGTCGGCGTGAAGAAGTCGGGGCAACAACTCGGGTTCGCTCAAGATGGCGCGAAAGACCAGTGCGACGGTGACGTCGTGGTAGGGGCGATCCGACACGACGACCTGATCGCCGGCACGCACGCTGCCAGGGCTGATCACCCGAAGATAGGCGCCGGGAATCGCCGCCCTGGTGAAGGTCTTGATCAAGTCCGGTATCCCCAGAAACGCCGCAAAGGTCCGGCACGGGGTACGGGGCGACGTGACTTCGAGCACCAGGCCGTCCGACCCGACATGCCATCGCTCGCCGATCCGCGCACCCGTCACGTCGATGCCCGACGTCGTCAGGTTCTCGCCGAAGTTGCCGTTGGTCAGCGTGCGTCCAAGCTGGGTCTGCCAATTGTCGAGGTCTTCGCGCGCGTACGCGTACACGGCCTGATCGTCTCCACCGTGCAGTTTCTTGTTGCCGATCGTATCCGCGTTCAGCCCGCTCCCGATGCCCCCGTGCTTGGGTCCTGGCGAGCGAACGGCGACGGCGTCTTCCGTCGGTTGCTTGTCGATACCGGTGAGCACCGACTCCTTGTCCGGGTTTGGCCGCGGCCTGGCGAGATTGACCGTCAACACACTTGGCATGCGGGCAAGCCTAATTCCAAGATGGTGCGGGCGTCGGCCGCCGAGGTCACGTCCCTTCAGTCCGGCCAGCACGACCGTAGCGGCTCCGCCGTCCAGCTCGGCCACGACGGCGAGCCGACCGCGATGCCGCCGCTCATCTGGGCGACGATCCGTGGGCCACCCGGGCGTGAGTTGTCGTAGACCGTCGCGGTGTCGGACTGAGTGGCGGCCGTGGCGACCAGTGCCCATAGCCGACGGTGCCGTTCCCGGATCTTGTCCTCGGGCACGTCGTGACCGCCGGCGAGGACCCTGCGTTTGACGCGCTCCACGGCGAGGTCCTCGGGGATCAGAAGGACGTGCAGGACGACGGCGTAGTCGGCGGTGCAGGCCGCTCGAACGAGATCGAGTTTGGATGGGTGTGAGAAGACCATCTCGGCGATGAACGACCGGCCCAACTCGATGAGCCTGTACCGGGTCTCGGCGGCGGTTCGCGCGGCGTCGTAGGCGTGCGACAGGGGATCGTCGGGCCAGCGTTGCTTGGCGATCTCGTCGGCGTTGACGAACACGCTGCGGGGGAGCAGCGGTGCAAGGGTCAGCGCGACGAACGTCGACTTTCCCGCCCCGTTCGGTCCGACGACGAGGTCAGCGCGCTTCACCCGTGCCGCACGCCGTCGACGGGTCCAGCGTCACCGATCAGCGCTCGGCTGCAATGACGGCCGAGGTGCCGTCCGGCCAGTACTCGACGATCTGTCCGTCGTCGTTCAGGGCGACCATCGTGATGCCGCGCGCGGCAAGGACGTCGCCGTAGTTGGTCCGCGCAAGGCTCTCCTCGATGGCCGCGGAGACCTCGGCGTTGAACACGACGCCCTCCTCGATGCTCAGGTCGTTCGTGTCGAGGCCACCGGCGAGCGCCGATTCGACGCGACGCCGCGCGGCGGTGTGTTGGCTCGACACCGCGCGCCCCACGCGTGCCCAGTGGTCCAGCTGCTGCTTGGCCGAGCGGCTCTGACGGGCTCCCTCGGTCGTGGCGCTCTCCATCAGGTCGGCGGCGACCCGTGTGACCCGGTCGGCTGCCTCGGACATGCCCACTCCCATGGCTGTAGCAATGTGCAACCGATTGTAGCAATCTGCTACAGCCATGGGAGGTGCAATCAGATGCCATCCAGAGCGAGACGGGTGTCCGGCGATTCCAGGTCGAGCAGTGCTCGTTTGACGGCGAGTCCGCCGGCATAGCCGGTCAGGGAACCATCGGCGGCGAGCACGCGGTGGCAGGGCACGATGATCAGCACCCGGTTGCGCGCCAACGCGCCACCGATCTTGCGGGCATCGGTCGGGGTACGGCCCATGCGCTGCGCGATCACGCCGTAACTGGTTGTCTCGCCGTAACCGGTTGCAGCGTGCAGGATCTGCAGGACGGTGGCGTCGAAGGCGCTCACACCCGACCAGTCGATCGGGACGGTGAAGTCACGCCGGCCTCCGGCGAGGTACTCGTCGATCTGCCTACCGGCTTCGAAGACGTGGGCTCGCCCGATGCCGGTGTCCGTGGCCGGTGCGGCGATGTCTCTGGTGAAAGCGACCCGCGTCAGGCCGAAGTCGCTCGCCTCGATGGTCAGGTTGCCAAGACGGGTCGCGTGCACGGTCCGGGCAATGGTCATGGTCGTCATGGTTTTCGCTCCTTCTGTTGGGGCTCTTACCTGGTAGACGCCGGCGCTCGCCGGAATGTGAGATGCCGTTCGATGTCCAGCCGGCGTACTGCGTGGGCAGGCACACCGCGCACGGACGGTAGCCTGCCGCGACGGCCGTCTGCTGGTCGGCGAAGAACACCCGATGTCTCACATAACCGCCGCGGGCGATGGCCCGAAGCGCGGCGGGACAGTCGAGGCGGCCGTACAGCTTCCCGCGTCGGTGCCCACCGAACTGCCCCGGTGTCGAGCTCTCGTATCGTTCACCGTCTGCGCCGGTCAGCGTGAACATCGCGTCGTGCCTTCGCTATTGCGCGTCGTGCAGGACGAGGCCGAGGGTATGGCGGCGCCCGGACCGGACCCGGCTGACGCCGTGCCGCACGGGGGATCTCGACCAACCACGCTTCGTCGGTGTCGGACGGTCACGGGTGGTGAAGATCAGCCCGTGGCCCCGCTCGAGCACGGTCACCGACCCCTTCGACTGCGCTCGGGCGCGCTGCTCGACGAGGAGGAACTCCCCGCCGGTGTAATCGACGCCGGGCCGGTCGAGCCCGAACACGACTTGCAGCGGGAAGACGAGGTCACCGTAGAGATCACGGTGCAGCGCGTTCCAGTCACCAGCGGTGTAGCGCAGCAGAATCGGGGTCGGTTTGCCTTGGCCGGCCCCATGGCACGCATCGAGCCAATCCTCGAACTCGTCCGGCCACGGCGCGGGGTCGCCCAGTCGATCGGCCCAGTCTCGCGCGACCGGGAGCAGCAGGCGATAGAAGGCTGCGCGCATCTGCATGATCGACTCGGGTACCGGGTCGGCGAAGTAGCGATAGGTGCCTTGCCCGAACCGGTACTGGGCCATGTCGATCGTCGAACGGAATCGCTGCTGTTCACCCCACATCGAGGTGAACTCCGCACATTCGGCCGGGGTGAGGATCGGGCCGGTCTGCGCGCAGCCGAAGGCATCGAGTTCTTCGGTCAGGGTGGGCCAATCCTGCGCGAAGATGCGCTCCGCCACAGGTGTTTTGGTCATGATCGATGTCATGCTGCCTCCAAGGTCAGAAGAGTCTGCTTGGCGTCGGCGCCGCCGACGTACTGGCCGATCGAGCCGTCCGCGCGGACTACTCGATGGCACGGGATCACCAGCGGAAGGGGGTTGCGGGCGCAGGCGCTGCCAACCGCACGAACGGCGCGAGGGTGACCGATCGCGGCCGCGACGGCCGCGTAGCTCTCGCGATGCCCGTAGCCGATCTCGGACAGGTGCTCGATCACCTGGCGGCGGAAGCCGTCCGCGAGCCGCAAGTCCAGCGGCAGGTCGAACTGCGTCCGTCTCCCGGTGAAGTACTCGTCGATCTCGCGTACCGCGGCATCCAGTCGGGCGGGTGCCCGCAGGATTCTCGGGCTGACCTTCTCGGCGAGCGCCGCGAGCACCGCATCGTGGCCCTCGCTGGCGTAGGCGACGCGCAACAGACCGGCCGGCGTCGCCGCGAGCAGCAGCGATCCGAGCGGGGTGTCCAGAGTCCGGTAGCCGACGTCCAGCAGATCCGCGCGCTCGGCGTCGCGTTCGAGGCGGCGGTGCAACCGTGCCAGGGCGTCGGCGTCGTCCCCGCCCAATGCGTCGAAGAGGTTCTCGAGTTTCATGATCGATTGTCCTTTGGATAGATCCTTCTCAACGTCTTGATGCCGTCCGCGGCGGCTCTGCGAGCGGCCGTGGGGGAGTTGCCCAGCAGTTTCGCGATCTCGGCGTGCGGCAGCCCGGCGAGATGGTGATAGGCCACTGCCTTCCGCTGCTTGTCCGGCAGTGATTCGAGTGCCGCCCAGAGGTCCGGGTCGTCGGCCGCCGGGCCCCCGGATAGGGTGTGCTGTTCCGGAATTGCCTCAGCGGGCACGGGTGCGCGTGAAAGCGCGCGTCCGACATCGATCGCGCGGCGATGGGCGATCGTCACCAGCCACGCTTCGACGTTGGCGGCCGGATCGAGGCGCGGGTAGGCGCGCATGGCGGATAGAAACGTCTCCGACCACGCATCGTCGGCATCGACCGGCCCGAGCACCGCGCGGCACACACGCAGCACCATTGGGCCGTATTCGGCCACCACGTCCTCGAACGGTTGCACGCTCACATCCTGTAGACGCATCCCGGCGGGGAAACGTGAGATCGACTCAACCAGGTGGCGTCGCAAGCGTGCTCCGAATTGCGTCGTAGGTATCCACTCGGGTCTCGTCTCGCGCTGAGCCCTACCCGATCGGGTAGGGAACTTGCTCCTTGCGGCGAAATGCTCGTCAACGTATATCGTCCGTCGCGGCGGCCGGACTGGCGGCCTTGCGCCGGACCGACGAACAACTCGAGCGGTTGCGCGCACTCCTCAGCGGCATGGACGTGGTCAACGATCCGTCCGAATGGGTGCGTCTCGACGGCGAGTTCCATCTGTGCATCGCGCAGTCGAGCGGCAATGTCGTGTTCGTCTCCGTCGTCGACGACATTCGGGAAGCCCTATCCGAACAATCGAAGATGCTCAACACGGTCCCGCGGCGCAAGGAGGCATCAGGTGTCGAGCATCGCGCCATCGTGGAGGCGATCGCCGAGGGATCGTCCGAACGCGCCTCCGGTCGCGTCAGGATTGCTTGGCGAAGTAACGCTTGCCGTCAGACGCCGTGCGCCCGAAGGCGACCTTCAATATCGGGCTCAGCACCTTGAACGGCAACGAGAATGCGCGTTTCGGTTTGATCGCGATCGTCCACGTGAACACCGTGCCGTCGCCGTCGGCCTGGACGACGTAATCCTCGACGAAATGTCGGAACACGGGCACGCTCGCCTCATAAACGGCGAAGGAGTATCCGCGGCCCTCGTCCCAACGGATGAAACGCTCGCGAACGCGTGGGGCGCCTCCGGCTAGG
>JAVRPF010000267.1:0-4230 GCA_032162385.1 Mycobacterium sp. | reverse complement strand
CGGCCCCTGGCCACGGGCACCCCGCCCTGGTTGGGGTCACGTCGTTGCTACACCGTTTTGGAAGGACCGCGTCAGATGTTCGTGAATGCCCGCCGCTGGGGGCTCGTTGCAGGAGGGATCGCCGTCGGTGTGGCCTGCGTCGTCGGCCTTGCAGGCACCACCGCCTCGGCCGAGCCCACCCTGCCGCAGCCGCCCCTGCCCGCACCCGCAACCGTGACGCAGACGATCACCGTTGCAGCGGGCGCGCCCGCCGCGCCTGCGCCGGCGGCAGTACCGATGGCCGGGCCGGCCGCAACGCCTGGTGTCCAGCCCGCCGCAGGCCTGAACGTCGCCGCCCCCGTCGCGCCGGTTGCCGCGCCGTCCACGATCGTGCCCGCCGCCTCGGGAACCATCATCGACTTCTTGAAGGGGAAGAACGTCGCCCTCGAACCGCAGGCCGCCAAGGACTTCAAGGCGCTCAACATCGTGCTCCCGATGCCGACCGGCTGGAGCCAGGTGCCCGATCCCAATGTCCCCGACGCCTTCGCGGTGATCGCGGACCGCGTCGGCGGCGACGGACTGTACACGTCGAATGCCCAGGTCATCGTCTACAAGCTGGTCGGTGACTTCGATCCCAAGGAAGCCATCAGCCATGGCCTGATCGACAGCCAGCAGCTTCCGGCGTGGCGCTCCACCGACGGGTCGCTCGCCGACTTCGGCGGCATGCCGTCGGCGGCGATCGAGGGCACCTACCGGCAGAACAACCTGACACTGAACACGTCCAAGCGCCACGTCATCGCCACGTCCGGGACCGACCGGTACCTGGTGACGCTGGCGGTGACCACCAGCGCGCAGGTATCGGTAGCCGCAGGCACCGCCACGGACGCGATCCTCAACGGATTCAGGGTCAGCTCGCCCGACCCGGCGACCCCGCCACCGCCCGCCGCGTCGCCGGCCGGTCCTGCCCCGCTGCCCGGTTTGCCGGCGCTGCTCGGGGTGCCCAGCTAGCCGTAGCCCAGACCGCCGACCCTGCGGCGGGCCAGTATTGTGTCGCCCATGCTGATCGCCGCGGTGCTGTGCCTGTGCGCCGCCGCCGTCACTGCCGGACTGGGGCTGTGGTTGTTGACCCGGCCGCGGTCCAGCGATCCGGTCCGGCAGGTGCTGCGCACCGTCGCTCCCACCCAGTTGGCGGCCGCCGCCATGCTCGCCGCAGGAGGCAGTGTGGCGCTATCGGCCCGTCCGCCGGCCGGACTGCTGGTCGTCGTGGTCTGCGTCGTCGGCGCCGTGGGCACCGTCGCCGCGGGGTGCTATCAGAGCGCCAAAGCCGTGGCACGCCAGGAGGCCCACCAGGCCGCGTCCGGCTGCGCGGGCGCCTGCGCATCCTGCACGCTGTCCTGCAACTGAGGGTCATGCCCCGCTGGGTCCGGTCGATACCCGCAGACGGTTTCCTCATCGCCTTGCTGGCGGTCGTCGCGTTGGCCGCGGTGCGCCCCGCAGGCGGCGCCTTCGGCGACGGGCTGTCCGTCGCGACGAAGATCGTCATCGCGCTGCTGTTCGCGCTGTATGGCGGCCGCCTCGCCCCGGCGCAGGCCCGGCACGGCGTGCGCCACTGGCGACTGCACCTGCTGGTGCTCGCCGCCACGTTCGTCGCCTTCCCACTGCTCGGCTTGGCCGCCAAGGCGCTGGTACCCGGCGTCCTGACCCCCGACCTGTACACCGGGGTGCTGTTCCTGTGCCTCGTGCCATCGACGGTGCAGTCGTCGATCGCGTTCACCTCGATCGCGCAGGGCAATGTCCCTGCCGCGACCGTGAGCGCCGCTGTCGAACATCCTCGGCGTCGTGCTCACGCCGCTGCTGGTCGTGCTGCTGATACAAACCGCCGGCGGGGTACGGGTCGACGGCTCGGCGGTGCTCGACATCTTGGTCCAGATCCTGCTGCCATTCGTGATCGGGCAGTTGCTGCGGCCGTGGGTCTCCGGCTGGTTGGCCCGGCACCCGGTGGTGACCAAGACCTTCGACCGCGGCTCGATCCTGCTGGTCGTCTACACGGCGTTCTCACTCAGCATGACCGAACACATCTGGAGCACGGTCAGCGCGCGGCGGATCCTCGCGGTGGCCGCCGTGTGCGAGGTGCTGCTGGCGATCATGCTGGCACTCACCGTCGGGACCGCCCGGCTGGCCGGGCTGAACCGGGCCGACATGGCGGTGCTGCTGTTCTGCGGCTCCAAGAAGAGCCTCGGTTCGGGGCTGCCGATGGCGCTGGTGTTCTTCGGGACGAGTGCAGCCGGCTTGATCATGTTGCCGCTGATCATCTTTCACCAGATCCAGCTAGTGGTGTGCGTGGCGATCGCGACCCGGATGTCGCGCGCCGAAGTGGGCGAGCTTAGTTCCGGCTGACGTCGATCGGATGCGACGCCAGCAGGGACAGCGGCAACGGCTGGCGCCGCAGCACCCGTGACCACAGATCCACCCTGGGCTCCACCAGAACATCGGATGGCAAGGCGGACAACACGATCCAGTCGTCCCGCTCGATCTCTCCGTCGAGTTGACCGATGGTCCAGCCGGAGTAACCGGCGTAGACGCGCACGCCCTCCACCATGGGGGCGATCTGGTCCGGCTCGGCGTCCAGGTCGACCATCACCATCCGGCCCTGCACGTGTCGCAGGCCCGCCACACCGGCGGGGTCCGTTCCGACCCGCAGCGTCGCCAGGCACAGCGCGGCGTCCCGCTTGACAGGTCCGCCGATGAACATCGTCTTGGGCTTGGTGGCCAGCTTCGCCCACTGCGGCAGGACGTTGTAGACGGCGGTCTCGCTTGGCCGGTTCAGGACCACGCCGAGCGTGCCGCCATCGTTGTGTTCGACGACGTAGATGACGCTGCGCCGGAACGTCGGCTCCAGCAGATCGGTGTTGGCGAGCAGCAGCGTTCCCGCACGTACCCGATGAACCGAGGGGGCGATGAAGTCCTCCGGGTCGTCTGAATGCGCCACCCGTCCATCATGTCACCAGCACCCGTCTGACGTGGCGAACAGATGCGGCCCGCCGGGATATTTGTAGTGTGGAGGGGTGTGGAGGGGGTTGCCGATCTCGGCGTAACACCGTTCGACAAGATCGGATCTGACGTGACCGAATCTCGCGCACCCATTGCCTTGTGGCAGTCGGTGCGCGCGCTGCCCGAATTTCGCCGACTGCTCGAGCTGCGTGCAGTCAGCCAGTTCGGCGACGGCGTGTTCCAGGCCGGTCTGGCGGGTGCCCTGCTGTTCAGTCCCGAGCGCGCCGCCGGGCCTTGGGAGATCGCGGGCTCCTTCGCCGTGCTGTTCCTGCCGTACTCGCTCCTCGGCCCGTTCGCGGGCGCACTTCTGGACCGGTGGGACCGCCGGATGGTGCTCGTCGGCGCGAACCTGGCCCGGCTGGTGATGATGCTCGGCGTGGCCACCTTGTTGGCCGTCGGCGCGGGCGAGCTGGCGATCCTGTGTGGGGCGTTGATCGTCAACGGCTTCACCCGGTTCGTATCGTCCGGCCTGTCCGCCGCGCTGCCGCACGTCGTGGCCAGGGAGCACGTGGTGACGATGAACGCGGTGGCCACAGCGACTGGTGCGGCCGCGGCGTTCCTCGGCGCCAACTTCATGTTGCTGCCGCGCTGGCTGTTCGGTACCGGCGACGCCGGTGCCGCTTCGGTGATCTTCATCGCGGTAGTGCCCGTCGCACTCGCGCTGTGGCTGTCGGTGCGGTTCAAGCCGCACGTGCTCGGCCCCGACGACAGCGCCAGGGCCGTGCACGGGTCGGTGGCCTACGCGGTGGCCACCGGCTGGGGTTACGGCATCCGGACCGTGTTGGCGGTGCCAACGGTCGCCGCCACACTGTCCGGGCTGGCCTCCCACCGGATCGCGTTCGGCATCAACACACTGCTGGTGCTGGTGCTCGTCCGGCACACCGGCATGCGGGACGTCGCCGGGCTCGGCACCGTGGTGCTGTTCGTCGCCGCGACGGGCCTTGGGGCTTTCGTGGCCACGTTCCTCACCCCACCGGCGGTCCGACGGTGGGGACGCTTCGCCACCGCCAACAGTGCGCTCGGGCTGGCGGCGGTCTTCCAGCTGGGCGCATCCGGGCTGCAGCTGCCGCTGATGACGTTGTGCGGCTTACTGCTCGGGGTCACCGGTCAGGTGATCAAGCTGTGTGCCGACTCGGCCATGCAGCTGGACGTCGACGACGCGCTGCGCGGCCACGTCTTCACGGTTCAGGATTCTCTGTT
>JAVRPF010000266.1:0-8805 GCA_032162385.1 Mycobacterium sp. | reverse complement strand
CCGGGTGGCGATGACCGAGGTGGCGGTGTCGCGTCCACTGCGGTGGATCCCCGACAGCGTGCAGCTCGCCGGGGTGGCGCCGCGCAACCGGGAATGCACCTGGCGGCTGGCCCGGATCGCGGAACACCACGATGCCGACGCCGACCAGCACTAGGCCGCCGGCCCGCGGCGACGTCGACGCCGTCGTCATCGGCGCGGGGCACAACGGGTTGGTAGCCGCGGCCCTGCTGGCCGACGCCGGTTGGGATGTGCTGGTGCTCGAAGCCGAGCCCGATCCCGGCGGCGCGGTGCGCAGCGCCGAACTGTTCCCCGGCTACGTCAGTGACCTGTACAGCGCGTTCTTTCCGATGTCGGTGGCCTCCCCGGCGCTGGGCGCCTTACGCCTCGAAGAGCACGGCCTGCAATGGGCCCACGCCCCCGCCGTGGTCGGGCATGCGCAGAGCGCTTCCGATGAGGATGCGCCGGTCATCTACCGTGACCCCGCTCGTACCGCCTCCGAATTGGCCCGCGGACGGACCGGCGATGGCGACAACTGGTGGCGCCTGGTCGAACTGTGGCGAACGATCAAGGAGCCGCTGCTGGGGATGTTGTTCTCACCGTTCCCGCCGCTGCGCGCACCACTGCGGCTGCTGCACCGACTGGGCACCGCCGAAGCGCTGCGGGTCGCGCGGCTGTTGATGCTGCCCGCGTCGGTGCTGGCGCGGGAAGTGTTCGACGGGGAGGCCGCTCGGCTGCTGCTGCTCGGCAACGCCATGCACGCCGACGTGCCGATCGACGCACCGGGCAGCGGCGTGATGGGCTTCCTGATGACGATGCTCGCCCAGGACGTGGGTTTCCCGGTGCCGGTAGGCGGCGCCGGGCGGCTCACCGCGGCACTGGTCGCACGGGCAGCCTCGGCCGGCGCCCAGCTGGAATGCGGACAAACCGTCGATGCCATCGAGGTCCGCGGCGGACGGGCGGTGGCCGTGCGCACCGCCGGCGGTCGCACCGTTCGGGTGCGTCGCGCGGTAGTCGCCGACGTCTCGGCCCCTGCGCTCTATCAGCAGCTGATGCCCAGCGTCGCCGTACCCGACCGTCTTGGGAAGGACTTGGAGCACTTCACCTGGGACACACCGGTGGTGAAGGTGAACTATGCGCTCGCCGCGCCCGTCCCGTGGCGCTCGACGAGCTTGCGTGATGCCGGCACGGTCCATTTGGGGGCCGATCATCACGGGCTCATCCGCTGGCTCGCAGACCTGAACACCGCCACCGTGCCCGAGGAGCCGTTCCTCCTCTTCGGGCAGATGACCACGGCCGATCCCAGCCGTTCGCCAGCCGGCACCGAAAGCGCCTGGGCCTACACACATCTGCCCCGCGACGCCAACGACGACGAGTCCGCCGACCGGCTGGCGGCTACCGTCGACCGGGTGCTCGAGGAACATGCACCCGGCTTCGGTGGCCAGGTCGTCGGAAGATTGGTGCAACGGCCCTCGGATCTGGAGGCGAACGACGCGAACCTGTCCGGCGGCGCGATCAATGGTGGCACCGCCCAGCTGCAACAACAGATCATCTTCCGTCCCACACCCGGCTTCGGCCGCGCCGAAACTCCGGTCGCCAACGTGTTCCTGGGCAGCGCCTCGGCCGCCCCTGGCGGCAGCGTGCACGGCATCTGCGGCCGCAACGCCGCCCAGGCGGCACTGAAATCCGACGGCTGGCGGGGGTGGCCGCGTCGTCGGCTCAACCAGACGGTCATCTCGCTCGTAGCGAGGTAACGCGTCCGGCCGCCCTCGCGGACACCAACGCCGACCAAGCGAGGCGAACTCCGGGCGCTGGCCACTTGTTTGGGATCCAGCAAGCACAGTCCACGGTGCCAAGCGCGCCCCTGACGTCGGTCTGTCCGAAGCTCGCACCATCCATACGGAGGGGTGCAAGCGCCGCGGCAGAACGGGGCACACATGCTCGTGCTCGCTCCTTCACGAGTATTCACTAGCGCTGTTCAGTCAGTGCCAAGGCCCCCCGCGACCACCCAGTGCCACGGGGCCTTGCACTAACGAGGGTGTCAGCGGTGCTACACGGTTCCGGTTGCGCCCTGCCCTGCGTCGTGGGTGCCCATCGGGGCGCCGGTGTCGTTGTGGTTGCGGCCCAGGGCGATACCGAGTGCGAGCAAGCCGACGGCCAGCCCGAGGTGCAGCCAGTTGTCGGCGTTATTGACCGGGACGAAGTTCATGGAGCTGTCGTGGTCGATCACCAGCCCATAGAGGAACAGGACCAGATAGATCAAGCCGCCGCCGATCAGGTAGGACCGAGCGGAATTGAAGGTGCGGGCCAACGCTATTCCGGCGACACCGAACACCAGGTGCACGATGTTGTGCAGGACGGACACGTTGAACACGCCCAACAGCGCGGCCTCGGAATGGTGGCCAGCGAACGTCAGCTGGTCGTACTGGCTGGTGATACCGGGCACGAAGCCAAGCGCTCCAACCAAGAGGGAGACGGCGCCGACGGCCAGCGCCGCTTTCTGAACCGGGGTCCGCACCGACATCCCCGGCACGGCCGGCTGAGGATCGGAGGAATGGGGGGGAATATGAGTGGGCATGACGGCGCCTTCCTGTGTTTGGGTGCCGACAGATCCCGGAGGCTGGAGACTCAGTCGACTCTCGACACATACCCCCCGACGGAAGGTCAAACACACCCGTCGTTGCTGGCCTTACGCGAGGGCAACTCGGATGCGCGACAACATCGAGGACAGCCTCGCCGCGGTGGGCGCATCACCATCGAACCGGCTCGAACTCACCGAGGTCGATCCGCATACCGGCCCTGTTCGCCGACGGCCGGCTGTTGGGCCGACGGACGCTGTTGGTTTGTCAGGCCTACTGCGGACAATGCCGGACCGCCGCGCGGCAAGGGAATGGCCGTCAGTCCGATGCACCTTCGGTGTCATCGAAGAACGACCAGTCACCGTCGTGCTCGACTTCCATCCGCCACCCCAGCTCGGAGTTGTCGGCGCGGGCATCGACGAACCATGCGTGTGCGTCTTCAGCGCTGTCGATGTCTTTGGTCTCGACGACATCGCCCGTGGGGTTGATCACTCGGTAGGTAGCCATGCCTCCCACGTTCCCGGTAGCAGATTCTCTAACCATTCGGCAGCAAATACGGCAGGCGCGGTACCGTGACGTATCACTTCAACCGCTGTCCTGCGGTGCAACGCTGCTGATGTGCATGATCGAACTGCACGGTCATCAGGCCGTAAGCCGAAACCTCGAGGCCCTGACGGCGCATGGCCCCGACCCCATCGCTGACGACGCAGACCCTTCGCCATGCGGTGCTGATTGCCTGAATGATTCGCGCCTCAAAGTGATGCGGCACCACATCCCGTGGCCGATGTAGGCAACGGTCCACAACGCGTGTTTGCCTCACGTAGCCAGCGGGCATTCGCCAGGCCGTGCAGGTATCCGACATCGTTGGCCTACCCCTGGAATTGGGGTCCGCCATTCGCCACCGGCGTGTGTTTCATCCCGCCGGAGTGCTCGCCAACGGCTCCATTGAACGCATCGCTCCGCCTGGGTATGGGCTGCCGGTGGAGTCATCGACCATTGTCGGCCGGTTATCGAAAGGTGTCGGCTTGCCCGGGTGTCTCCCCGACATCGTCGGGCTGGCGTGGCGGATGCCCCCGCAAGCTTCCGCTCCAACGCCGTGGGATGTGCTCCTCGCTTCGGCTGGGGCGGGCGTCGTCGCGCGATATCTTCTGCGGCCCGTCACCTCGTGGTCAGGGGTAGTTCTGTCAAGCTTGATGCCGCTGCGTTACCAAGGCCAGAACTGGTGGATTAGCGCGCGTATCACCGCCGACATCGAGGACTGGGGCATCTCGCTAGCGAGCATCGCGAGGCAGATCGCTTCTGGCGGCGTGCAGGTCTCGATCGAGCAGGCCTGTGGCAGCACCGGCGATTTTCGTGCTCTGGCGTGCCTGACCCTCCGGGAGGTGCTACCGGCCGGAGCCGACATCGCGTTCGATCCGACCATTCATAGCGCCCCCGAGGTAAAACCGTTCCCGGGTTGGCTGACCGGCCTGCGCCGAGATGCCTACCGGCGCAGCCGTCAGGGTCGCGCAGAGAAACACGTCCTCGCGGATTAATCCGCCACGCCTGCGTTTGGCCAATGCCGCGGCCTCCCGGCGAAAGATCCTTCTGCCTGCACCCGCAGAGGAGTCAATGCCACCGTCAACAACCATCTGCCTTGTTGCCCAACGATTCCAGGCCGGGGTGAACGCTCCACTCAGGCGCACCGTTACAACCTTGCGTGCAGACATGGTCCTGACGGAAGTCACCGCGCTCGGCACTATGCCGAACGCGGTGAACTGGAGCGGCACGTCAATCGTCGCTCACGAATCTGCTATCAGGACTTACTCGCCCGCACAGATTTCCGTTTCCGCTTCTCCACGTCCGCCAAGTCCTCGACGCGATCCGCCTGCGCGCGCTTGCTTGCAGCCTCGGCGCGCTTCGCCTGAGCATCTTCGAGCTTGGCCTCGGCAGCTGCGGTGGCCTTCTGCTCGACCGCCCGAATCCGATCTTGTTCTTGGCGCTTGGCCTCCTCGGCGGCCTCGTTGCGCCGAGCAGCCACCTCGTCGGTCTGTTGCTTTGCTGCGGCGGTGCGTTTCTCAGCCGCCTCTGCGGCAGCGCGTTTGCGCTCTTGGGCTGCGGTGCGTGCTTCCTCGACCGCGTGCTCCTTCGCTGCGCGTGCCCTTTTCTGGTCCTCGATTGCTTCGTCGCGCGTGGCCGTCAGCTCGGCATCAGCGTGCTTCTGCTTTTGGGCCGCAGTCGCTTCCAGCTGTGCGGCACGACTGAGTGCGTCGCTGCGGTCGGCGAGTGCGGCACCACGCCTCTCCAGCCTCGCATCGCCGAGCGCACTGCCGACGGTCGTGTCCAGTACGCCGAGCGTGCGCTCGTAGAACAGCCGGGCAGGCGCTTCGGTCCCCATCCGCGATACCACCCGCTCCTCGATCAACTTCAGCGGGAACCGGACGAGCTGGTACTGGAAACGCAAAACTGCGAACGGAACTTTGGTGATTATCATTGCTAACTCCTGTGTCTTGCCTGTGCTCAAGGCAGGTCGGCTTGGTTGGTCAAACTGTCGGCACGCTGCCTCATTCGGTCGGCTTCCGTCCGGGCACTTGCCGCCTCCTGCACTGAGGCCTGATGCTCGTCAACGGCATCAACGACCTCACTGGCGGCAGTTCTGACGTCGACGCGCTCTTGAGCTTTCGCCCGCTCCGCCTCGCGCTGCGCGTCGACCTCAGCCTGAGCCTTCTCCTTGGTGGCGTCCCGCTGGGCCGCCTGCTCGGTGGCATGCTTCTGAGCGACTTGTTGAGCCCGGACGGAGTTCTCCACCGCAGCCGTCTTCGCGCTCACCGCAATCCTTTCTTCGGCGCCTTCCAGCTTGGCTTCCGTCGCGTCGGCCTGGGCGTGCGCTGCCTCCGCATCGGCGACGGCTTCGACGCTGTTGGCGTCTTTGCGCTCCTGGGCCTGGGTCTGTTCGAGTTGGCCTTCGGCGGTCAGCGAGTCGTTGCCGATCACGGCGCCGGCGACTTCCTTCGCCTTGCCCTTGATCGAATCGATCAGACCCTTACGCGCCTGGTCGGCCTTGTCGTGCTCAGTCATCTGGTTCTTCTCCTGATAGAAGGAACAACTTCGCGATGAGTTGTCCCTGGGATGGTCTTGAAGGTCCCCGGCAGTCGGGGTGGCTGGAAATACCCAGTGGACGTTCGTTAGTCGCGTAATTGGCGTGCCAGCGCGCTGCCGACGCCGGCAAGAATCTGGGTGGGACGTTGCTGCTCACCTTGTTGGGCGCCGAGTACGACGATTGCGCCGGTGAGAACTGGCAGCGCCCACTGCAGGTAGCGCAGCTGTTTCTGAGCGGCGGCGACATCGTCTGGAGTCGACGACGATGGTTGAGTCGCGCCTTCGACGGGGTGTCCGTCGCCGCGGGCCGTCTTGGCGCCGAGAATCCCGCTGTAGACGGTGGCGCCCAGCGCAGCTCCAGTCAGCACGATCTTCGTGACGGTGTTCGAGGTGACGCCGGACTGGTGCTTGGCGCGGTCACGGTTGGCGTAGAGGATGGCACCGCCGCCGATCAGATGCGCAACAATGGCGCCGGCACTGATCGGAGCCCATTTCGCCCAACCCACGGCGGCGACCCGGGCCCGGTCCTCCGGGTCGCGGACGGCGCCGGCAGCGCCGTTGACACCGACTGCTCCCATCAGTGAACCGCCGAACCACGCTGCAGCGCCTAGATCGTGCAGGGAACGAACAATGGTGTTTCGTGAAGACATGAGGATCCTTGACATACGTGTGCGTCGAGAGCGCCGAACGGCGACCCCGGCCAATCTGGGAAGCGCCGGGACTGGACGCGACTTATGTGAGCACGCAGGCTCACGGTAGGAGAATGCTCGGTCTCGACGATTTGAAACCACGCACTGCTCTTCATTGCGAGACGTCTCCCCAGTAGGCCGGTCTCACGTTCGACCAACCGCTTCGAGGGTCGATGTTCCGACGCTGAAACCGAGTTCGGCTGACGCGTTTCTTGCCATGCGTGAAGGACGTGAATCGGGAACTGCGCTGATAGTTCCCGGGTCCCTGCGCTTCATGGAGACCCGAGCTGGTGCTGAGTGAGTGTCCCAATCGCTTGCGGATGCTGGGGCGAACCACGGTGGGAGCAAGCACGGCGACTTCACTACAACCGGAGCACGCTGACCAACGACTTCTTCACGAACTTTCTCGACATGAGTACGAAGTGGGACGGTGTCGGAGTCGACGGAGAACGTCTACGAGGGCCGCGGTCGCAGCACCGGTGAGCCCCAGTGGAGCCAAGGCGTCCAGCGGCATGACCTCCGGTGGGGCCGCATTGCCTCGGTACCTGGGGCTCCAGCGGTCCAACCCACGGACCGAATCGGTTCGCATCGACATCTTTCTCCACCTCCCGAATATCTATGTCCATAAAAGTAGATTTTCGTCTGGTCTTGGTGCTAAGTTATCGCAACCTACTGTTGGGCCTCATTGGAAAGGCAGCGGTGAACGACGAATCTTCATTCCGATCCCAGCGGGGCGTGTACGGCATCTCCGTGACCTCGGAGCTCTCCGGTGTCAGTCCCCAGACTCTCCGTCTCTATGAAAGTCGCGGGTTGCTCACCCCAGCCCGCACCGAGGGTGGTACCCGGCGCTACAGCGACGACGATCTCGACCGTCTCGCGCGGATTACGGAACTGCTCGCAACCGGAGTCAACCTCGCCGGCGTGGCCCAGATCCTCGGCCTGGAAGCGCGTAACAGCGCACTGCAATCCGACAACACCCAGCTCGAATCGGACAATTCCGAACTCCGGTCCCGCCGATCGCAACGCACGAAGAGCGTCGCCAACAGGAACGACTGATCCACCAGTTTGTCCAGGCATATCGCAGGAGGAGGCTGTGATGTACACCCAAGATCCGACCGCGCCATTCGACGCGGCACCAGGCACCCCGTCGTCGCACTTCGAGCGGGTCGGAAGTTTCCGCTACCTCAGAGCCGACGACCGGTGGGAGTGGTCCGATGCGGTTGCCAGGATGCACGGATACAAGCCTGGAACAGTAACTCCCACAACCGATCTCATCCTGTCCCACAAGCATCCCGAGGACAAGCCCGCGGTGGCCGAGATCATCGGTCAGGTACTCCGGCACGGAGCGCCCTTCAGCAGCAGGCACCGCATCGTCGACACCGAGGGCAACATCCGGCTCGTGGTCGTGGTCGGGGACCGCCTCACCGACGCTGACGGCAAGGTCATCGGCACGACCGGTTTCTACATCGACATCACCGAAATCTTCGATGCCGACCTGCAGCGCACGGTCTCGGACATGGTCGCAACCATTGAGGCAAACCGGGCGGTCATCAACCAAGCAATCGGCATAGTGATGTGGACCTATGGGGTCTCGGCTGAGCGGGCATTCGACGTACTCGCGTGGCGCTCGAAGGAGACGAACGTCAAACTCCGCTGCATCGCCGAACAATTCATGCGCGACCTAGCGGTGATGCCGCCGTCAGACGGTGTCCGCGCCGCCGTCGATCACGCACTCCTGACCGCGCACGAACGGGTCGCCGGTTAGTTGCCACTCATCAGGCCTTAGCATCCGTCACCTCGAACAGGCGGGGTCACCGTAGCCGGATCTTCGAGCAGGTAACAACGCGCAGACTTCCATCGCCGATGGGTGGTGGCCGATCGAAGGCTGGCTGTCGGACTTCACGAACGCGGATTGATCAGCCGCGCCGCGGACGGACGTCCCGAGGTCGCCTGGTGAGGCGGTTCAGCACCCCGGCGCCGGATTACTGGCCCGCGCTCGCGCGCCTGTCGGCGGGATTGACTTTCGTCACAGACGGGTAAGTGGTGTCCGTGATGCTCGGGCCCGATGAGTAGGACTGACCCAGCGCGCGTCGAGCGGACTGCGTGATGCGCGCCATGGACGGAGACACCGACCGAATCGTCGTAGTCGGTGCGGGTCTGGCTGGGCTGTCCGCCGCGATGCAGCTGGCCGGCCGCGGTCGCCACGTCACCGTGGTCGAGCGCGATCGTCATCCGGGAGGTCGGACCGGGCGCGCCGACGTCGCCGGCTACCTCCTCGACACCGGCCCCACCGTCCTGACGATGCCTGACATCATCGATGAGGCGTTCGCCGCCATCGGGGAATCGATCACCGACCGGCTCGAACTCCTTCCGGTCACACCGGCTTATCGGGCGTCGTTCGCCGACGGCAGCGCACTCGACGTCCACAGCGACGCCGAGGCGATGACCGCCGAGGTCGAACG
>JAVRPF010000265.1:0-3260 GCA_032162385.1 Mycobacterium sp. | reverse complement strand
GAGACCAGCGCGGTGCCGATGGCGTTGGTGCCAACGGCGTTCTCGCTCCAGGTGGCGCCCTCGACGAAGCCGAGCCGGTCCGCGTGGCCGAGCACCCGTGTGGAGCCGTACCGCCACAGCACTCGGCCGCGCGCGTCCGCCACGACCAGGATGTTGTCGCCGCCCTCGATCACCGACTCCAGTCCACGGGACACGTCTTCGAGCACGGCGAACAGCCCGGAAGCCTGCCGAAGCACGTCGAGCCCCCCGGTGTCGACGTCCGGCGGCGAGTGCCGTTCGGGATCAATGCCCTTGCCCAGCAACCTGTTCCAGGAGTCGGCGATCACGTCTCGCGGTCTGGCCGGCCCACGGTTGCCGGCCATGGTCGCGTCGTAGACCTCGGAGAGCAACAGGGCGTAGCTGCGCGGGTCGTCACCGACGGCGACCGCGGGTTCTGGCGGCCCTGATGGATTGGGCATCGATGTCGATTGTGCGCTACGTCACATCGACGTGTCACGTCGGGCACCTGTCACTTGGACGGATCGACGAGGACCTTCATCTTGGTGCCGGCGTGCAGTGCCTCGAAGCCCTCGTCGATGACGTCGTCGATCGCGATCGGCGTCACCCAGCCGGTGGTGTCGTACATGCCGCGGGCCATCAGATCGATCACCGCCGCGAAGTCCGGGGCCGTGTAGCACAGCGACCCCTGGATGCGGGACTCGTTCATCACCAGGTTGAGCAGCGGTGTGATCAGCGGCTTCTCGTAGATCGCGACGCTGACCATCGTGCGTCGCGCACCCACGCAGCCCAGCGCCGTCTCGACCGCGGGAGCCACGCCCGCCGCGTCGTACACGGCATCGGCTCCCTTCCCGCCGGTGTGGCCGGCGATGAACGCGGGCACGTCGACGCTCGTCGGGTCCAGCGTGCTCGCGCCGAGCGCCTCGATGGCGGCACGCCGCGTGGCCGACGGTTCCACCACGAAGACGTCGTCGACGCCCTTGCCGCGCAGCGCGAACCACAGCCCGATGCCGATAGGGCCCGCGCCGAATACCATCGCGGTGCCGTCGGCGCGTGGATCACCAAGCGTGGCGGCGTGGTAGGCCACCGACATCGGTTCCACCAGCGCGCCCAGTTCGAGCGAGACGTTGTCGGGCAGCCGGTGCAGCATGTCGGTCGGGACCACCGTGTACTCGGCCATCCCGCCGTCGGACATCAGCCCGTGGAAGCCGATCTGCGCGCAGATGTTGTAGTTGCCCGCGTTGCAGGCAGGGCAGTGCCCGCAGCGGTACAGCGGCATGATCGCCACCCGGTCACCCTCGGCGTAGTCGGTGACGCCGTCACCGACGCCGGTGATGACGCCGGAGAACTCGTGACCCATCGTCAACGGCATCTGCTGACCGGTCAGGGGATGCGGCTCGGTGGGGATGAAGATGGGCCCGGCGTAGTACTCGTGCAGGTCGGTACCGCAGATGCCGTTGAACCCGACCTTCACCTTGACCGTGCCTGGGGTCGGTTCGGGTTCGGGCACGTCGGCGACTTCGAGCTTGTTCGGTCCGTAATACACAGCTGCTTTCATTGGGCATGTCTATGTGATCCGCGGCACATCGCATAAGGGTTGCAACACGTTGCATCCGCTTCGCCCTCGCGTGATGCAACCGGGATGCAACTCCGTGCAACCCTTGCCACCGTCGCCGTGACGGTGTGTCCTGACTCACATGACACAGACCATTGACGCCAGCACCACCGCGGCGACGTCGCCCCAGGCACGCATCGACGCGTGGCTGGCCGACTTCGAACTGGCGCTGGCCAGCCGGGACATCGAGCGGGTCGTCGGCAAGTTCGCCGTCGACTCCTTCTGGCGCGACCTCGTCGCCTTCACCTGGAACATCAAGACCGTGGAGGGTCGCGACGGCATCGCCGACATGCTGACCGAGCGGCTGGCGCCCACCGATCCGACCGGGTTCCGGACCCGTGAGCCCGCGACCGACGACGGCGGCGGCGTCGTATCGGCGTTCATCGAGTTCGAGACCGCCGTCGGGCGCGGCATCGGTCACCTGCGGCTCAAGGACGATCGGGGGTGGACCCTGCTGACGGCCATGCAGGAACTCAAGGGCCACGAGGAGCGCAAGGGCGCGTCACGGGTCATGGGCGCCGTGCACGGCAGCGACCCCGACACCCGATCCTGGGGCGAGAAGCGGCAGGACGAAGAAAGGGCACTGGGCCGAACGGAACAGCCGTACACCCTGATCGTCGGCGGCGGTCAGGGCGGTATCGCACTCGGCGCCCGGATGCGCCAGCTCGGTGTGCCTGCCATCGTCGTCGACCGCCACGAGCGACCGGGTGACCAGTGGCGCAAGCGCTACAAGTCGCTGTGCCTGCACGACCCGGTCTGGTACGACCACCTGCCGTACCTGCCCTTCCCCCAGAACTGGCCGGTGTTCGCGCCGAAGGACAAGATCGGCGACTGGCTGGAGTCCTACACCCGCGTGATGGAGGTGCCGTACTGGTCGAAGACCACCTGCCTGTCCGCCTCCTTCGACGAGGCCGAGCAGCGCTGGACCGTGGAGGTGGACCGCGACGGCGAGCGCGTCACGCTGCGGCCGACGCAGTTGGTGCTGGCCACCGGGATGTCGGGCAAGCCGAGCGTGCCGACACTGCCGGGCCAGGACGACTTCCGCGGCGAACAGCACCACTCCAGCGCGCATCCCGGCCCGGACCGCTACGTGGGCAAGCGCGCCGTGGTGATCGGCTCCAACAACTCCGCGCACGACATCTGCAAGGCGCTGGTGGAGAACGGCGTCGACACGACGATGGTGCAGCGGTCCTCGACCCACATCGTCAGGTCCGACTCGTTGATGGACCTCGGTCTCGGCGACCTGTACTCGGAGCGCGCGGTGAACTCGGGGATGACCACCGAGAAGGCCGACCTGACGTTCGCGTCGCTGCCGTACCGCATCTTGCACGAGTTCCAGATCCCGATCTATGACGCAATCCGCGAGCGGGACAAGGACTTCTACGATCGTCTGGCCGCCGCGGGGTTCGACCTGGACTGGGGTGAGGACAATTCCGGACTGTTCATGAAGTACCTGCGCCGAGGGTCGGGCTACTACATCGACGTCGGCGCCTCCGACCTGATCGCCGACGGCACCATCAAGCTCGCCCACGGCCAGGTCGACCATCTGACTGAGGATTCGGTGGTGCTCGCCGACGGGACCGTTCTGCCCGCCGACGTCGTGGTCTATGCGACGGGGTACGGCTCGATGAACGGCTGGGCGGCCGAC
>JAVRPF010000264.1:0-3170 GCA_032162385.1 Mycobacterium sp. | reverse complement strand
GAGTCCAGGGAGCAGCGGTCGAATGTCGCCGCCGGGGCGGCTCCACGGTCGAATGTCGCCGCCGGGGCGGCTCCGCGGTCGAATGTCGCCGCCGGGGCGGCTCCACGGTCGAATGTCGCCGCCGGGGCGGCTCCGCGGTTCAGCGTTCTTCCGCTCTCGGCGCGGACGCCCGCCGCATTGGTGCAGGTCGCCGATCAATACCGCAGCTGGTTGAGCGCGCACCCGGAGGCCACCTTGGCGGACCTGTGCTTCACCGCCGGGGTCAGTCGCGCGCACCTGGAGCATCGGGCCGCCCTGGTAGTCAATTCACCGGAATCCGCCAGCGAGCTACTCGGCGCGCTTGCGGACGACCGGCCAGCAACGGGTCTGGTTCGCGGAGAATCCCACGACACACCGAAGACGGCGTGGCTCTTCACCGGTCAAGGCAGCCAGTACCCCGGCATGGCCCGGGAGTTGTTCGACACCGAGCCGGTGTTCGCCGAGACACTGAATCGTTGCGCGGCAGTGGTAGCCGACGTTCTCGAAAAGCCTTTGTTGGATGTCATCTTCGACGTGGATGGCCCGGACAGCGAACAGACGCTGCGGCAGACCAGCTACGCACAGCCCGCCTTGTTCGCGGTGGAGATGGGCCTGGCTCGGCTCTGGCAGTCGTGGGGCTTCGAACCCGACGTGGTGCTAGGCCACAGCGTCGGCCAGTATTCGGCGGCCTGCGTCGCCGGCGTGTTCGGCCTCGAGGACGGCGCGCTGCTGATGGCCGAGCGCGGCCGCCTCTTCGGTAGCTTGCCTGCAGGTGGTCGGATGGCCGCGGTGTTCACCGCCCCCGAGCGTGTCGAAGGCCTCACCGACGAGTTCCCGACTCTGTCGGTTGCCGCCTACAACGGCGCCAACACAGTGCTGTCGGGACCCGCCCATGACCTGGAGGAGGCGTTGGCCGGGCTGGTGGCCGACGGCGTCCGGTGTGACTGGCTGGACACCAGCCACGCGTTCCACTCGGCGCTGCTGGACCCGATCCTCGACGAATTCGAGTCATATGCGCAGCGGTTCAATTTCGCTCCGCCACAACGGATTCTGATTGACAACCGCACCGGTGACGCACTCGGCAGGAGCGTGAAACTCGATGGCGCCTACTGGCGCCGGCACGCGCGCCAACCGGTGGAATTCGCCAAGAGCGTGCGCGCCCTTGCCGAGCTGAATTGCAAGGTGTTGCTCGAGATCGGCCCACAACCGGTGCTCACCGCCGCAGCCCTACGGGCATGGCCTGACTCGTCCACCGCACCGCGGGCAATAGCGTCTCTGCGTCGAAACACCGCCGATCACCGACAGCTCACCGAAGCCGTCGCCGACGCGTACGTCTTGGGCCACCTGCCTGAGTTCTCCGCATTCCGGCAGCCGCACGCGCGAAAACTCGACCTACCCACCTACCCGTTCGAACATCGCCAGTACTGGTTTCGAGACAATCGAGATCCCGCCAACCAACAACAGCACGTTGCCGCGCGTACCCAGGCCGTCCGCCTTCTCGAGGATGGTCGGATCGAAGAACTCGCGACCCTACTCAACGGTGTGAGCGGCGACCACCACACCCTGAATGTGCTGACCAAGCTTGCGGCACAACACAACCAACAGCGGACGACCCAGGCAAAAGCGGACGACCGCTACGAGTTCCGCTGGGAGAAATCGACTGCTCCGAACTCGAGCGCGGAAACCGGCGAGGGATCCGCCTGGATCCTCATCGGCGATGACTCCGACGCCGTCCAGCCTCTGGTCGACGTGCTGAATGCGGGTGGCCACCGGCACCGGATCGTCGGGTTGCCGGCGTCCGACGCGGACGAGGAACAGCTTGCGGTCGCGTTGCGCGTTGCGGCAGCGGATGACCCGACGACACGTATCGTGCACTTCGCCGCCCTCGACTCCGACGGTGCACCATCGATGCGGTCACTGTTGCGGATGCAACACAAAATCCTGGCCGGAACACGCCGGATCTTCCGTGCCGCGATCGCCGCCGAGCTTCGCAGACCCATCTGGTTGGTGACTCGCGGCGCGCAACGAGTCACAGACGCAGACACCGTGTCGCCTGATCAGAGTTGCCTGTGGGGATTCGGTCGTGCCGCCGCGCTGGAGGTTCCGCAAGCATGGGGCGGACTGGCGGATCTGGCTGAAGGCAGTGCCGACGAATGGTCACGGTTCGTCAACCAGGTGCTGGCGACGCCGCGCCGGTCGGCCTCCAGGGAAGACCAGATCGCGCTGCGCGATCAAGCGGTCTACGTCCCCCGGCTGGTTCGACGGGTTGGGCAACCGAGCGCTACACCGCTGGAACTTCGCGATGACGCAACGTATTTGGTGACCGGCGGGCTGGGGTCGATAGGGCTGGAAATCGCCGGATACCTGGCCGCGCAGGGCGCCAAGCATCTGGTGCTCACCAGCCGACGCGCGGCCAGCGATGTCGCCCAACAGCGCATCGACGCATTGGGCGAACAGCACGGCTGCGAAATCCGGGTCGTCGCTGCAGATGTCGCCGATGCGCACGACGTCGCACGCCTCTTGGCCACCGTGCAGGCCGAGCTACCGCCGTTGGCCGGCATCGTCCATGCCGCAGGGGAGCTCGGCACCACCCCGCTGAGCAACCTGGACGACACCGAAGTTGATCGTGTCTTCGCTGGGAAGGTCTGGGGTGCTTGGCATTTGAGCGAAGCAGCCGCCGACCTGCAGCTGGATTTCTTCATCTGCACCTCTTCGATCGCCTCGGTATGGGGCGGATTCGGTCAGACCGCCTACGGTGCGGCCAACGCCTTCCTCGACGGGCTGGCCTGGCGCCTGCGGGAGCAGGGCATCCCCGGGGTCAGCGTCAATTTCGGTCCCTGGTCGGCGGGCATGGCCGACGCGGAGTCGCGTGCGCGACTGGATGAGCGAGGCGTCCGGACATTGTCACCTGCCGATGCGCTGGCAGGCCTGGCCGACGTCGTAGCGACCTCTGGTCCGGAGGCCCCGGCGCAGGGTGTCGTGGCCCGGATCGACTGGGCCCGCTTCCTGCCGCTCTACCAGCAGGCCGGGAGACGGGCATTCCTGGCCGAGTTCGAGCGCGAGGTGCCCGATGCGGCGCCGGCGCCAACGGCGTCCGGAAAGACCCAGTTCGTCGAGCGGCTCACCAATGCTCCAGTGCAGCAGCGCAAGAA
>JAVRPF010000263.1:0-2841 GCA_032162385.1 Mycobacterium sp. | reverse complement strand
TCACCTCCCGGGCACTGATCACCCTGGATAGTCAAGGTGAGAAACGGCTGGTGCTCGCGGCCGGGGCGTCGATCTATCCCGACGAGCTGACATGCCGTGACGCCAACCTCGGCGACGTGACCTGGCTACATACCGCCGTATACGACTTGGTTGGCGCCGCCGTGTTGGTCAGCCGTTGCCGGGCGGCGGGCGTCCGGTGGTCGTTGGACCTCGAACCGGCCACCCTGCGCGAGGGGCTGGATCCGCTACGCCCGTGCCTTGACGGAGCTACCACGGTGTTCGTCAATGCCCGTGCCGCCGCACTGCTCGGCGACGCGCCAACCGACGCGCTGTTCGCAGCCGGTGTGGCACAGGTGGTGTACACGCTCGGTGCTCTAGGCGCCCGGCTCCACACCGTCGACCGCCACACCGTCGTCGATCCGACCGCGTTGCCTGGGCCCGTCGTGGACACCACCGGCGCGGGCGACTGCCTCGCGGGAACCTATGTCGCTGGGCTTCTTCTCGGCCGCGATCCGGTCGGCGCGTTGCAGCATGCGGTCGCCGCCGCCTCACTGAGCTGCTGTCGACTCGGCGGCCCGGCGTCCTACCCGGCTCCAGCAGAGGTCTCCGCCAAACTCGGCGAGACAGTACCCGGCACGGCACCCGTCGTCGCCGCCAAGCCCGCAGCAGGAGAACTGAATTCATGACCGACCAGCAGGTCCTACCTCCGAAGCCGCACGCGCTTCAGGAGTTGTTCGCCGAGACGAAGCCGGTGATCGGGGTGGTCCACCTGGCTGCGCTTCCTGGCTCGCCCCGCTACGGCGGAGAGACGATGGCTGGGATCTACGCCGCCGGCGCACGTGACGCGCGCACGCTTGCCGAGGGCGGAATCGACGGAATCATCGTGGAGAACGCGAGCGACCTGCCGTTTTCGCGCCCGGAGGACATCGGCCCCGAGACTGTCGCGGCGCTCACCGCCGCCTGCTTGGAGATCAGGGCCGCCGTTGCAGTGCCGATCGGCATCACCTGCGTGGCCAATGGCGTGATACCTGCGCTCGCTGTCGCGAAAGCCGTTGGCGCAAAGTGGGTTCGGGCCAATCAATGGGTTAACGCCTACATCGCCAACGAGGGCTTCCTCGACGGGTCGGCACCGAAGGCGCTGCGGTACCGCCGAGCGATCGACGCGACCGACGTGCGAGTGTTCGCCGACGTGCACGTCAAGTTCGGCGCGCATGCCATCACTGCCGATCGCGGCATCGATGAACAGGCCCGCGATGCCGAGTGGTTCGACGCCGACGTGCTCATCGCGACCGGCACGCGCACCGGCTCACCAACGCAGGCGGACGAAGTCGACCTGGTGCGGTCCGGCACGACTCTGCCGGTCATCGTCGGATCGGGGCTCAACCCCGAGCAGGTGCCCGTGCTGTTCGAGGTCGCCGACGGCGCCATCGTCGGCCAGTGGCTCAAATGCGACGGTCGGTGGTGGAACCCCGTCGACCCCAGGCGGGTCGAACGACTGATGACCGCAGTCGCGGCAAGCCGGGGGTCGTCGTGACTCTGCTCACCGGAGAAACCGACGTCTTCAGTGCCGCCACCGGCGGCCGGTGCGGGGTGGCGTTCCTTGCGCGCCGCCGCGCCACCGCGTCCCGCGAGCACGCCACTGCGGTCACTGGAGTGCGCTCAGAACTGGCGGCGATGTCGGAGCGTGGCTGGCAGCTTTCCGTGACGGAAATGCTTGGCGGAGAAGCGGAACCGACGGCGTATGACGCCGGTTTCGCCCACGACGTCGACGTGGTGGGCGTGTTCGACGCCCCTGACCTGGCTGCCGCGCTCGCCGGCTCGGTGGCTCTCGAGGCCGCGGGATGGGATCGGTTGTTCAGCACCGAATGGCTACTCGGACCGCGGGAGTTCGCTCCTGTCGCCGGACCGGATGGTGGTTCTCGCCGACACGACTGGGGCTTTCTCGCGCTCTGGGAGTGGAACGACGCCTGGCAGGCGGCGACCGACACCCGACGACGCGAGTACGACGCACAGTGCGACATCGCGTTCGCCGCGGACGTGCGAGCCGGAGTGACCATCGCTGGGCGACACCGCCTCGACTGGGCGAGCCGCTGGCACCACCTGGGCGTGTGGGAGGTGCCCGATCCAGATGTGCTCGGCAGCGCGATGCGCGAGCACGAACTCGTCGCCGATTTCGAGTTCACCACGTCTCGTCACTACATCGGCCGACGGCGCCCGATCGTCGAACTCATGGAAGGAGCACCCTGATGGCCGAAGTGCAGTGGATCCACTACGCCAGGGCGCGTAGCCCGTGGTACGAGCTGGACGCCGCCGTCCGCGCCGAACATCTCGCCCGGTTCGCGGCGGTTCGCGACGCGAGCACCGCGATGGGCGGCACGTACGCCGGCGCCTTCCACGTCCGTGGCTGGAGCGACTGGTCGACCGTGGAGCTCTGGCGGTTCCCACACGCCGACGCGGCGTTCTCCCACTGGAGCCGCCTCACCGACGCAGGCTACGCACAGTGGTTCGCGTTCGCCAACAACATCGGACTTCCTGCGGAGGTGCCGACATGAGCCCGATACCGCTGCTCGAGGCGCGGGCCATCAGCCGCCGGTTCGGCCACGTCCAGGCACTCGACGACGCTAACTTCACGGTGTACCCCGGTGAGATCTGCGCGTTGATCGGGGACAACGGCGCGGGAAAATCCACCCTGGTCAAGATCCTCTCCGGCGCCAGCGCCCCAGACTCCGGTGAGTTGCTCCTGGACGGCCAGCCGGTCTCGATCACTTCACCGAGCGCGGCGCAGGAGCTCGGCGTCGCCACCGTCTACCAGGATCTGGCGTTGGCGCCCGAGCTCGCCGC
>JAVRPF010000262.1:0-5973 GCA_032162385.1 Mycobacterium sp. | reverse complement strand
TCGATGGTGAACGTCATGCCCGGCTCCAGGACGTCGGTGACCGCGGGCTGGTCGTAGTGCAACACCACCAGCCCGTTGTGGAAGGTGGTGCCGATGCCGTGGCCAGTGAAGTCGCGAACCACGTTGTAGCCGAACCGGTTCGCATACGCCTCGATCACGCGTCCGACGACCGACAACGAGCGCCCCGGTTTGACGGCCTTGATCGCGCGCATCGTCGCCTCGTGGGTGCGCTCGACGAGCAGTCGGTGTTCCTCGGCGACGTCACCGGCCAGGAAGGTCGCGTTGGTGTCACCGTGCACGCCGTCGATGTAGGCAGTGACGTCGATGTTGACGATGTCGCCGTCCTGCACCACCGTCGAGTCGGGGATGCCGTGGCAGATGATCTCGTTCAGCGACGTGCAGCACGACTTCGGGAAGCCCTTGTAGCCCAGCGTGGACGGGTAGGCGCCGTGGTCGACCATGTAGTCGTGGGCGATCCGGTCGAGTTCATCGGTGGTCACCCCCGGCGCGACGGCCTTGCCAGCCTCGGCCAGCGCTCCCGCCGCGATGCGTCCGGCGACCCTCATCTTCTCGATCACCGCGGGCGTCTGCACCCAGGGCTCGGTGCCTTCCTTCACGGTCGGCTTCCACGCATACTCCGGCCGGGCGATCGACTTGGCTACCGGCAACGTCGGCGACAGGTCTCCAGAACGGAGGGCGGTGCGAGCAGGCATGATGCCAGCGTAACCAAGAGAATGCGAATCTCCCACAGAGAGAATGGTGCTACCGTACCGGCGTGGAAACCGAGCTGCAGGGCGGACTCGTCGCCACCCTGAATCGACATCGCGGCGGGTCGGTTGGCGGGCAACGTCGCCGGTTCGAACAACGACGTCACTACAGCCGACATGAACGTGCACTTCCTGGCGCCGATCATCGTGGGACCGGCCCGGGCCGAGGCCACCGTCGTGCGGGCGGGCAGGCGACTGATCGTCACCTCCGTGGACGTCACCGATGCAGGTCGTGACCGCCTTGCTGCGCGCGCGACGCTGACGTTCGCCGTCCTCGAACCGCGTTGATCGCTCGTTACTGTCGGTCACCAGGGCTAGATTTCTGCTATGACGATTGACGCGGTCGACGAGGAGTTCGCTACCCGGTTCGCCGAACGATTCACCGATACCTGGCGTACCCCCGACCTGGCGAAGCACGAAGCGCTGTGGAGCGAAGACATCGTGCTGACGCAGCCGATGATGGGTACGGTGCGCGGCAAGCAGGCCTGCCGGGAGGCGTTTCAGCGGTTGTTCGCGTTGGTGCCCGATCTGCACGCCGATGTGCATTCGGTCGGGCACGGCACGAATCAGGTCTTCATCGAGTTCACGTTGAGCGGAACCTACGGCGGCAAACCGATCGCCTGGGATGCGGTCGATCGCTTTACGTTCACCGACGGCCTAATCGCCGAACGGGTTTCGTACTTCGATGCCACGCCCCTGGTAGTCAAGCTGGTCGGCCGCCCCCGCGGGTGGGATCGCCTGGCGCGTACCGGTGCGGCCCTGCTCGGACGCTAGCTACCGACGGTTCCCGCGACTCAACCACGACTTGCGCGGCCCGCGGATGTCGATCGAACCGCAGACGCTGCGACCGGTGAGGACCACGTGTGGCGTGCCTTCGGCGGGTGCGTCCTTGCGGTGATCGCGGGCGCTGCCGACGACTACTTCGACGTCGTCGATCGACGCGCTCGCGCCGTCGGGCAGCCGAATGTCCACCGACCCGAACTTCACGTCGAGCTCGATCACCACGATCGGCCCGGCGAAGCGTGCTCGCGTCAGGTCGAGGTCGATCGAACCCATCCGCCGAACCAGCGCCAGTCGGGTGGGTACCACCCACTCCCCTTGGCGCTTCAGCGATCCGAGCACACCCCGCAGCTCGACGCGGTCGGTCGAGGACGTGACGATCGCGCCAGGGCCGGGCAGATCCTCGACGAGGGCGGCGAGCTCGGAGTGCAACCGGGCCTGCGAGACTGCGCCGGATCGCTCCTCGAACTCGTCGATGTCGATCAGCCCGAGCGCCACGGCGTTGTGCAGGCGGCGCTGGGTGCCGTTGCGGTCGGCGTCCGAGATGCGCAGAGCCGCGACTTCTCCGTTCGCACCCGAGTTGGTGCTGATCCCCGAGTTGGTACTGGTCATTGAACCCGTCCCTTCTGGAGAACAGGCTACTCAGGCGAGGTAGTCGGGAGGCAACCCGTTGAGCATGTCCTTGCACATCCGCACCGCGTACTCGGAACTTCCGCCCCCGACGATCAGTGCGGCGAAGGCCAGGTCACCTCGGTAGCCGGCGAACCAGGCGTGCGATCCGCCCTCGAATTCCGCCTCACCGGTCTTGCCGCGCACGTCGCCCGTTCCCTTCAGATCGGTCGCCGTGCCGTTGGTGACGACCAGTTGCATCATGGGGCGCAGGCCGTCGAGCATCTTCGGTGAGATCGGCGTGGTGTCGCCCGTCACCTGGGTCTGGCGGCCCTCGATCAGTTGCGGCACAGGAGTTTTCCCGGCGGCGACGGTCGCGGCGGCCAGTGCCATGCCGAACGGGCTGACCAGCACCTTGCCCTGACCGAAGCCGTCCTCGGTGCGTTCGGCGAGGTTCACCGTCGGCGGCACCGAGCCCGTCACCGTGGTGAGGCCGTCGACGACGAAGTCGGTACCGATGCCGTACTGCGCGGCCGCCGTGGTCAGGCCCTTCGGCGGCATCCTGCTCGCCAACTCGGCGAAGGTGGTGTTGCACGAACTCGCGAACGCCCGCGACATCGGCACGGTGCCCAGGTCGAACCCGCCGTAGTTCGGGATCGTGCGTTGGCCGATGTCCATGTGACCGGGGCACGCCAGCAAGGTGTTGGGCGTGGCCATGTCGCGGTCGATCGCCGCGCCTGCCGTGACGATCTTGAACGTCGACCCCGGCGGGTAGAGCCCGCTGGTGGCGGTGGGTCCGTCGGCGTCGGCCGCGCCGTTCTGCGCGACGGCCAGGATCTCCCCGGTGGACGGCTTGATCGCCACGATCATGGCCTTGCGGCCGACCATGTTGACGGCATCCTGCGCCGCATCCTGCACGGCGCGATCCAGGCTGATGGTCACCGATGGCGCAGGCGCCCCCTGCACCTCGTTGAGCACGTCGACCTCGGCGCCGTTCTGGTTGACGCTGACCACGCGCCAGCCGGCCTCGCCGTCGAGTTCGTCGACCACCGACTTCTTCACCTGGTTGATGATCGCGGGCGCGAAGCGATCGTCGGTGGGCAGCAGTTCGGCCTGCGGGGTGACGACCACTCCGGGGCGGTTCCCCAACACGGCCGACACCCGATCGCGGTCGGACTGCCGCAGGGTGATCAGATCGAGCGGCTTCGCCGAGGAACTGGCCTGCTCGGCGAGACGCTGCGCGTCCATGGTGTCGTCGAAGGGACGCAACGCGTCGGCGACGGCCACGGCCGTCGGCATCAGCCCACCGGCGGCGGCCCTTGCGGCCTTACCGTCCAGTGCATAGTTGTACAGGTAACCGGGCACCAGCACGTCGCTGCCGCCGCGCTCGTTGACCGACGCCCGCCGCGGAAGGTCGGCCCGAAGCGCGAAGGTCTGATGTTCTCCGAGGTTCGGGTGCAATCCCGTTGCGCTCCAACGGACTTCCCAGCGGCCTTCTTCGCGCAGCATGTTGAGTTGTCCGTCGTAGGTCCAGACGCGGTTCTTGGGTAGATGCCAGGTGTACCGGTAGGTCACGCTGCCGGTGTCCTCGGCGTACTTCGAGCTCAGGATCTGAGCGTCCAGGCCGGTGGCCTGCAATCCGGACCAGGCTTCGATCAGCGCGGCCCTCGCGTCCGTGGGTTTGTCGCTGAGGTCGGCGGCGGCGCCCGTGTTGCCGGTCGCGAGTGCGGCGAAGAATGCCGCGGCGGTCGGTTCGGGACCGTTGGGCTTCGGGGTGCACGAGCTCAGCGCACCCGCTGCGCCGACGAGGACAGTCACCGTCAACAGACCGGCGACACGTGATACAGATGAGGTTCGCGTTGCCATTGGGACAGATGTTATGAGTGTGACTGCCCTATCTGGGGGAGGCGCACCGAGATCGAACCGTGACTGATTCGGGGCTCAGTCGAGCAGGACCGTGGCGAAGGTGCCGACCTGGCGGAAGCCGATCCGGGCGTAGGTGGCCCGCGCGACGGTGTTGAAGCTGTTGACGTACAGGCTTGCGGTGCGGCCGCTGCGGACCACGGCGGCAGCGAGCGCGGCGGTGCCCGCGGCACCCAGCCCGCGGCCCCGCGAGTCGGGACGCACCCACACACCCTGGATCTGGCCGACCGCAGGCGATTGCGAGCCGACCTCGGCCTTGAACACGACCTCGCCCCGCTCGAAGCGCGCCCATGCCCTGCCCGCGGCGATCAGCCCGGCGACCCGGCGCCGATAACCGCGGCCGCCGTCCCCGAGTCGAGGATCGACTCCGACCTCACCGATGAACATGTCGATGGCGGCCACCAGGTAGGCGTCGAGCTCATCGATCCGGACCGGGCGCACCGCGGGGTCGATCGCGCACTGCGGTGGGCTGTCGAGCGCCATCAACGGCTGGTGGTCACGCACGTCGCGGGCCGGGCCCCAGGCGCTCTCCAGCCGGTGCCACATCGGCATCACCAACTCAGCGCGGCCGACCAGCGACGAGCAGCGGCGCGCGGTGCTCATCGCCTTGTCGGCGAAGGCGTCCAGGTCAGAGATCTCGCCACGCAGCGGAATGAGGTTCGGCCCGGCATAGCACAGCGACTCGCCGGGACGACGCCGCGTCCAGAGCTCTCCCCCGATGGCGGTCGGGTCGACGCCGTGATCGGCGACCCTCGACGCGACCATGCACGTACCGACCGGATCGTCGTCGAGCATCCTGCGCACCATGGTGGCGTCGCGGACGACCGTGACCCGTCGCTCGTCGGCGAGGCGGAACAGCGGTGGGGCCGACATGATGACTCTTTCCAACTACAACCCTGGGGCGGAGGTGACCCCGCTCACAGGGGTCAAACTCAGCTTACGGTCACAACGGGAGAACCGCTCGCATCGTCTGAAGCGCGCTCCTCAGCGATTCGCATCGCCTCTTCGATCAGGGTCTCCACGATCTGCGACTCCGGCACCGTCTTGATGACCTCGCCGCGAACGAAGATCTGCCCCTTGCCGTTTCCGGACGCAACACCGAGGTCGGCCTCACGGGCCTCCCCCGGCCCGTTGACGACACAGCCCATCACGGCGACGCGCAGCGGGAAGTCCAGGCCGTCCAGCCCGGCGGACACCGCGTTGGCCAGGGTGTAGACGTCGACCTGCGCGCGCCCGCACGACGGGCAGGACACGATCTCCAGCCCACGCGGGCGGAGGTTCAGCGACTCCAGGATCTGGTTGCCGACCTTGATCTCTTCGACTGGCGGCGCCGACAGCGATACCCGGATGGTGTCGCCGATGCCCTTGGACAGCAGCGCACCGAACGCGACGGCAGACTTGATGGTGCCCTGGAACGCCGGGCCGGCTTCGGTGACGCCGAGGTGCAGCGGGTAGTCGCACTGCGCGGCCAGCTGCTCGTAGGCGGCAACCATCACGACGGGATCGTTGTGCTTGACGCTGATCTTGATGTCGCCGAAGCCGTGCTCCTCGAACAGCGAGGCTTCCCACAACGCCGACTCGACGAGCGCCTCGGGGGTGGCCTTGCCGTACTTCAGCATCATCCGCTGGTCCAGCGACCCGGCGTTGACGCCGATGCGGATGGGGATGCCGGCGTCGCCGGCAGCCTTCGCCACTTCCTTGACCCGGCCGTCGAACTCCTTGATGTTGCCGGGGTTGACGCGTACCGCAGCGCAGCCGGCGTCGATGGCGGCGAAGATGTACTTCGGCTGGAAGTGGATGTCGGCGATCACCGGGATCTGGGACTTCTTGGCGATGGTCGCGAGCGCGTCGGCGTCCTCCTGGCGTGGGCAGGCGACCCGGACGATGTCGCAAC
>JAVRPF010000261.1:0-5372 GCA_032162385.1 Mycobacterium sp. | reverse complement strand
TGGGGTTCGGTCCTCGGCTTCGACTGGGCCAATCAACACCGCGACCGTGTGCAGGGGATCGCGTTCATGGAGGCCATCGTGACCCCGATGACATGGCCGGAATTCCCCGGCGCGATCCGCGAAGTCTTTGAGGGCTTTCGCTCGCCGCGCGGCGAGCCAATGGTGCTGGAGCAGAACGTGTTCATCGAGCGTGTCCTACCCGCCCAGATCCAGCGCGAACTCTCCGACGAAGAGATGGACCATTATCGGCGACCCTTCGTCACGCCAGGCGAAGGTCGTCGCCCAATGTTGTCGTGGCCACGCAATCTCCCGATCGACGGCGAGCCGGAAGACGTGGTCACGGTCGTCAATGACTATGGCAGCTGGCTGGCGGCAACCGAGCTGCCCAAGCTGTTCATCAATGCCGAACCGGGCGCCATCGCCCACGGCCAAGTCCGCGAACTCATCCGATCCTGGCCCAACCTGACCGAAACGACCGTCAGCGGAGTTCATTTCGTTCAAGAGGACAGCCCGGATGAGATCGGTACCGCAATCGCGGAGTTCGTGCGCAAGTAATGCCACCGATCGTGGGCGAATGGTCAGACGGCGGCAGGGCGTTCGTGCGTTGACAGCCGTGCCGAGTGCAACTAATCTAGATTTAGACAGCTCGGTCTAATCGAACCGTCATCGGACACATCACTGGAGGGCGGGAGATGACGCGACCACGTCCACCACGCAGCACAAAAATAGGAGGGTCAACTGATGGCAAGACTGGATGGCAAGGTCGCCGTGATCACCGGCGGCAGCAGCGGTATCGGGCTGGCGACTGCACAGAGGTTCGTCCAAGAAGGCGCCCATGTCTTCATCACCGGGCGCCGACAGAGTGAGTTGGACACGGCCAAAGCGTCGATCGGCGACGGCGTGACCACCGTCGCAGGCGACGCCACGATCTCCGCGGACTTGGACAAGCTCTTCGCAACGGTTCTCTCGGAGAAGGGCGCGCTGGACATCCTGGTCGTGAACTCGGGGCGGGTAGAGCCCGAAGAGTTGGGGAAGATCACCGAGGAGAACTTCGACCTCACCTTCGACCTCAACGCCCGGGCAGCCCTGTTCACGGTGCAGAAGGCGCTGCCGCTGATACGCGACGGCGGCTCGGTCATTCTGGTCGCCTCGATCGCGGGATACGTCGGCATCCGCGGCTACAGCACCTACAGCGCCACCAAGGCCGCGCTGCGTTCCTACACACGCACGTGGACCCGCGAGTTCAACGACCGCGGCATTCGGTTCAACACCTTGAGCCCCGGCCCGATCGACACCCCCATCATGGACCTTCAGGCCGACTCGCCGGAGGGAGCGGACGCGATCAGGGCGCAGTTCGCGGCGGCGATACCGCTCAATCGGATGGGCCGCCCGGAAGAGATCGCCTCCGCCGCACTGTTCTTGGCGTCCGATGACAGCAGCTTCGTGGCCGGCGCCGAACTCAGCGTCGACGGCGGTATGGCGCAGGTCTAGAACGACGCGCACGACGGAGAAAGCACTTCCCGCAGGTGAGCATCCCCGACCAGCTGGCCGATCACATCCGCCGCAGCGCATCGCGCCATCTCAGCTGACCACCGCGACACAGCGCCCGACATACGCAGAGCCTCGCCAAGAGGCGTACATCAAGCAACGATCTTTCAGTTCTGCCAGAAGTCCATGACGAGCTTGCGCCGCTGGTCGCGTGAGCTCTTGTCGACGAAGTCGGCGATCCCGCGTGTGTCGTATTGGCGGGGTGGGGCGACCTCGAAGATCATGCTGTTCGCCAAGTCGAGGTCGGCGCCCTTATCGAGGAAGTACTTCGTAACCTGCAGCGTGGCAGGGTTCTTGGCCAGCATGACCTCGACGAGTGCGTCGACTTCGTGATCGAGCGCTTCTGGCTCGCACAGGCGGTTGACGAGGTTGTTTCGCTCCGCCACCGCGGCGCTGAAGAGTGCGCCGACGAGGTTCCATTCCTTGGCCTTTCGACGGCCAGCGAACTTGGCGATCTTCGCAGTGCCACCCCAGCCCGGAGTGATGTCCCAGTTGATCTCCGGCATCCCCCACCGCGAACGGTTTGTGGCCACCACGAAATCACACACCAGGGTGAGCTCCAGGCCGCCCCCGGTGCACACACCATCGACGGCAGCGATCGTGACGGGCACCAGGTTCTCGATCATATTGACGGTGTCCTGATACATCCGGACCTGCCAGATGAAATCCGTTGGCTCCCAGTCGTTGAACTCCTTTACGTCGTCGCCGGCGCAGAACGTGTCGGCCGCCCCGCGCAGGATCACGACGCGACAGCCCCGGTCGACCGAGATCTCCTTGACCGCGGCATTGAGCTCAGCCGACACCTCGCGATCGAGCGCGTTATGGCATTCCGGACGATTCAACGTGATCGTCGTGACCGGCCCCTTTCGACTCACGATCAGCTTGCCGGACGGGGACGGGTGATCAGACATTTACGACTCCTCAATCTCGGTTGGACACGATTGGCCGACGGTATCGACTATGGTCTTCTTATACAAGTGTCTTGTTTAGAAAGACGATCTATGATCGATCGGACCATGAGCAGCGTTCGAGCAGGTCAGACCCTCGCCGTCGACCTTGACTCGATCTATCGCACCGCCGAGGTCGTGGGAGACGCGTGGTCATGGTTGGTCATGCGGGAATCGGTTCTCTACGACGTTCGTCGGTTCTCCCAGTTCCAGGCCCGACTTGGCGTCGCCCGCTCAACCCTCGCTGCGCGCCTGCGGCAACTCACTTCTGGCGGCCTGCTCACCGAGCACCCCCGAGCGTCCGGCCCCGAGTATCACCCCACCGAGAGCGGCCGCGACTTCCTCGCCTGCCTGATGGTGGCGATGCGCTGGGGCGACAGGTGGTACTTCGACGAGCGCTCGCGTCCGACGGCGGCGATACACGTTGGCTGCGGCCAACCGCTCGAGGCTGTCCTGCGTTGCGACAAGTGCCACGAGGTGATTTCGGCTCGCGCCGTCACCGCCAGCAGGCCCGGTGCCTTCACCAACTCGCCGCGACTGTCCCTGCGGCGCCGCACACCGGACCTGTCACTGCTGGAACGCAAGCGGACTTGTTCGATCGCCCGAACCATGAGCGTCACCGGTGAGCACTGGACCAACCTGCTCATCCGGGAAGCCTTCTTTGGCACCCGTCGATTCGACGGCTTCCAACGGAACCTCGCCATCGCGCCAAACATTCTGTCCAGCAGACTTCGACGCCTCGTCGAACAAGGGATCCTCATCGCGGCCCCATACGGTGACTGGCCGGTTCGCCACGAATACCGGCTCACCGAACGGGGTCTCGATCTCTATCAGCTGCCACTCGCCATGCTCACCTGGGGCCAACGGTGGCTCGACACCAACGGGTCAGACATCTACCTGACACACACCACCTGCGGCCACGAGCTCAAACCGGTGCTCGGCTGCGACCGCTGCGCCGCCCCCCTATCACGGGAGGATATTCGGCTGAACTAGCGACGCGCTGCATCGCCGGTCACCGTGGTCACGCCCTTCTCGGCAACGGGCGACGAATTCCGCTCCGCGTCAGGCGAACCGTGGGAAGAGGGATAGTGCGTTGTCGCGTTCGACCCCGCGGAGATGTTCGGGGGTGAATCCGTCGAAGCTGGTGAGGTTAACGATGTTGCGGATCACGGTGGGTTCTGGGGCGGCGGGCCAGTCGGTGCCGAAGAGGATGTGGTCGGCACCGGTGACCTCCAACGTGGGCAGCAGTGAGTTTCGGCTGCCGGCCAGCGCGGTCTCGTAGTAGAGGCCCCGCAGAGTCTCGGCGACGTGGGCCGGGTCGATGTCGGCGTCGTTGGGCCCCCGCCCCATCACGGTGTGCTCACCAATCCGCCAGCCCAAGCTCGGAAGCGCACCACCACAATGCGCCAGGATCAGTCGCAGCCCGGGGTGGCGTTGGAAGAACCCGGTGTAAAGCCCGTTGGTGATGTTGCGGGCGGTGTCGAAGGGGAATTCCACGATCGAGGACGGGCGGCCGAAACCGAGTATCTCGATGTATGGGGAGTCGACCGGGTGCACGAACACCGGCAGCTGGCGGCGTTCCAGTTCGGCCAGCACCGGTTCCAGGAAGGGGTCCCCGAAGTAGTGGCCTGCGACGTTGGAGGTCAGCACCACTCCGTCGAGGTGCAGCTCGTCCAGCGCGTAGGCGAGTCCGGTGAGCGCCTGCTCGGGTCCGTCGGCAGGCAGGCTGGCGAACGCCCCGAACCGAACCGGGGTGCTTGGCGATCAACTCGGCGTTGCCGTCGTTGATCATCCGGCAGACCCGGGTTCCGAAGTCCGGGTCGTCGTCGAACCCGGCGAAGGCCATCGGCGTCGACACCACCTGTGCGGCGATGTCCTGCCGATCCATGTACGCCAGCGCCGCTTCCGGTGTCCACTGCACCGAGATCGTGTAACCACCCGTCGGCTTGAAGCCCCGCGCCAGCAGCTCCGCGATGACGCCCTCCGTCATCGCGTGAGTGTGGACATCGATACATCGACCAGGCATGCGCCACTCCTTCTCGTGAACGGGACGTGCAGGCCAAACCTGAAGATTTAAAGTGTCGCTGATCAACTTATTTACGGGATCTCCTTGAGCGGAGCTCCGGGTGCCCCCTCGCAACAATTGCCACCGATATCCAGTGACGATAAGGGCTTCGGCGAATCACACTGCAAGTTCGCCTGCGCGACACCAGCCGCTCACTGCGCGCGTCGGCCGCATCAGCACGCCGCACTAAATTGACCATCGGCACTTAATGACGTACGCTCACTCCCATGCGGATAGGCGATGCGACGGTTCACGCGCTCCCCGACGGCGTCATGCCGATGCCGCCCGGCGTGCTGTACCCGGACCTGCCCATGTCAACGTGGCGGAATCTGCCCGGCACGATTGACCAGGATGACCTGCTTCAGGTTCCATTCGGCGGGTTCTGGCCACCGACACGCAATGCCATCACGTCGTCTTCGATCTGGGCGGCGGCCCCGCGCCCCAACTGGTGCCGGGCGGGGACCCACCCGCCGTGTGCGAACTGCTCCCCGCCCATCTCGAGAAGCTGGGCTGTGGGCCCGAGTCGGTGACCGACGTGGTCTTCAGTCACCTGCACATCGATCACATCGGCTGGGCAGCCACCGGCGGCCTGCCCACCTTCCCGCGCGCCAGGCACCACATCCACGCCAAGGACTGGAAGCACTTCGTCGTCGAGGGTGCCGACGAAGCCGTGCGGGACAAGGTCTTTCCGCTCCGCGATGCGACCGAGCTTTGGGACGGCGACTGTGCCTCCCTCTTCGATTGGCTCCGCCTCATACACGCGCCTGGCCACACGCCGGGTGCCTCCGTCGCCCTGATCGAGTCGCACGGGC
>JAVRPF010000260.1:0-2961 GCA_032162385.1 Mycobacterium sp. | reverse complement strand
GCGGCCAGGTCGTCGAGCACCTCGTACGCGGGGGCTGCGTCGTCGCCAAGGCCCTCGACGTCCAACAGGGTGGACTCCAGCGTCGCCGCCAGTAGCGTCTCCAGGTTGCGGTGTGCCGTGCGCGGCTCGGCGTACTTGGCGGCGATCACCTCACCCTGCTCCGTGATGCGCAGCGACCCCTTCACCGCGCCAGGTGGCTGCGCGAGGATGGCGTCGTAGCTGGGACCACCGCCGCGACCGACGGTGCCACCGCGACCATGGAAGAGCCGCAACCGGATTCCCGTCTTGCGGGCCGACTCCACCAGATCCAGCTCGGCCCGGTACAGCGCCCAGTTCGCCGCGAGGTAACCGCCGTCCTTGTTGGAGTCCGAGTAGCCGAGCATGACCTCCTGGTGCTCACCGCGGGCGTGCACCAGGGCTCGGTACAGCGGAAGGTCCAGTACCGCTTCGAGAATCGCCGATCCCCGCTGCAGGTCGTCGATGGTCTCGAAGAGTGGCACGATCCCGACGGGAGCGTACGGCTCCTCGCTCGATGCATCGAGCAGACCGGCCTCCTTCAGCAGGATCGCCGCCTCGAGCATGTCCGACACCGACTGGCACATGGAGATGATGTAGTTGGGTACCGCGTTGGGCCCGAACACCTTCACCGCGCGGGCTCCTGCCGTCACGATGTCGAGTTCCTTGCGGGCGAGCTCGGACAGCTCGGCACCCGGGCCGACCAACGGCCTGCGCGTGGCCAACTCGGCGACGAGCACCTCGACGCGCTCGGACTCCGGCAGCGACCGGTAGTCGGGGTGTACGCCGGCCCAGGCCAGCAGCTCGGCGACGACCTCCTCGTGCACGTCGGAATTCTGCCGCAGATCCAGACCGGACAGGTGAAAACCGAACACGCGCAGGGCTTCCCGCAACCGCGCCAACCGATCGTCGGCCAGCACCACACTTCCGTTCGCCCGTAGCGAGGCGTCCACGACGTCGAGATCGGCCAGTAGCTCACCCGGCGTCTCATATCGCGGCATGCCCAGATCGAGCGACCGCTCGGGTTGCCGGTCGAGGATCTCGGCGGCGGTGGCGGTGAGGCGGCCGTGGATGACCCGCAGTGCCCGCCGGTACGGCTCGTCCGCGCGGGCCGGCTCGGCGCAGGTGTCGGCCAGGGCGGCCAGTTCGTCGCTGATCTTCACCAGCCGCACCGACATCGACAGCTCCTCCTCGAGCGCGGTAAGCTCGACGAAGTAGTGGGCGAGCGCCGTATACGCCGCGCTGCCAGTCGCCAGCCGGACCACCTCGGCAGTGACGTTCGGATTGCCGTCGCGGTCGCCGCCGATCCAGGAGCCTGGCCGCAGGATCGGCTCCTCCAGCAGCTGCGCATCGGGCCAACGCGCCTGCAGGGCGGCCCGGACTTCGGCGTTCACCCGCGGGATGACCTCGAAGAAGGCCGCCGGGTAGTACCGCAGGCCGGTTTCGATCTCGTCCTGGATCTTCAACCGGGACAAGCGGATCAGCGCGGTCTGCCACAACACCAGGATGTGGCGGCGCAACTCGAGTTCAATGCTGCGACCATCGTCGGTGTGGCTGTGGCCATGCGCGCGCAGACGCATCAACTCAGTGATCCGGTGCTGGGTGTCGAACACGGTGCGGCGCCGGGTCTCGGTGGGATGCGCGGTGATCACCGGCGACACCAGCGCGCCGGTCAACGCGTCGGCGACGGTCGCAGAATCGAGGTCGGCCGATTCCAATTTCAGGTACGTCGAGGCGAGACTACTGTTCTGCGGCGGTTCGCCCGCAGCGACGTGCACCGCGCGCCGGCGTTCCCGATGAATGTCCTCGGCGACGTTGGCCAGCAGGGCGAAGTGCGTGAACGCGCGGATGACCGGAATGGCCTGGTGCACGTCGATGCCGTCGAACAGGCCGGCGAGTTCGGCACGGTCGATCTCCGACCGGCGCACCGCGAACGACTCGACCCTGGCGCGCTCGATGAGGTCGAACACTGCGTCGCCGTTCTGCTCCCGCACGGTATCGCCGAGGATGGCGCCAAGCAGGCGGATGTCCTCCCGCATCGGCTCGGTCGCTTCATGACCCACCTGTGTGCGGCGCACGGAGCCGATCGGTTCGAGCGCAGTGTCGGAAACCTCGGCCATGTGTCCAGTATCGGCGTCCCGGGAACACGGCGCATGGTGAGGGTTCTGTGGCCTAGGGACTCGACGTGGCGGGCGTCACTATTGCGGTCGGCGCTGTCCCGGTGGGCGGCGCACCCGCCGGGACGATCGGCTTGGGCGGCGTCGACGTGCTCGTCGGCTCTGAGTGTGTGGTGGGCGGAGCCTGCTGCCCGCTGGGCATGACGATGGGCGTCGACGGATTGCCTCCGTCAGCGCTGCCGCCGGCATCGTCGCCGGAGACGGAGTTCTGTGGCGGCAGCCAGTCCACGGCGGTCGGGGGCCAGCTGTTGCTACTGCCTGACCCCGCCGAGTCGCCGGGAGGTGGGCAACCGAAGGCGGGCGGTCGGCGCGCAACGAGGCGATCAAGGCGGTCGGCTGCGCGCAGCGCGACGTGGGTCGGTCCGTATTTGTCGGTGCCGGCGGCAATGATGGCCGTCATGGATGACAGGGACGCTGAGCTGCATCCGCGCCGGCCGCGACGGCTCTGGGCGTGAGCCGTGGTGCGCTGCGGCGGGCGGGGCAGGACCCTGCTACGGCCGAGCGGAGATCGTCGACTTGTCGGCCGAACCGCCTGGGTGGCTGATTGCCGCCTGCGAGCACCGGGAGGCGCAGCGGGAACGGGATCGGGCATGCCGGGAGCGGCGCGCGGCGCGCGAAGCCGATGAATTGGTGGTCGAGGCGTATCTGCGGGCGATGAAGGACTGTGGCGACACCGACGGCTGGGCGGCCGGTGCGCTCCACAGTGCCAGAATCCACTGGATCGACCTCGGTGATGGCAAGGTCGCACCGGTGCTTCCACCGGCGCTGA